>JAPLCU010000037.1 GCA_026392045.1 Armatimonadota bacterium | reverse complement strand
ATATCAGATCATGGCCGATTGGGATTGGGTGCATCAATCAATAGCAGTAGAAGCTCGATGGAAACACATTGATCTTATAGTGTGTTATTATGACTGTAATGGCATCAGTAGCAATCAGACAAAAATGCAGGATGACTACATGAAGATATTGCACTTGAGATACAGCTTTTGGAAGAGAGTGTGCTATTCTGTTGCGTGGAAGCCTATACGTCGGCTTAGACGGTGGTATGTGAGTAACATTTTCAATCGAAAGGATCAACCGAATGCTTGATAATGTAAAAGCGGATATCGCACGATACACAGAGGCTACCGGCACTCATTGGTTGCGATATGTGCTTACACAGCAGGGAGCTTGGGCAACTATTGAATACCGTTACAGTCACTGGGTAAGGCATCATTGCAAATACAAAATATTGCAAATACTCTTAAAATATTTTGGCTGGTTCTGGCATAAGGCAGTCCAGCTAAGCACGGGTATCAATATCGATTCTGATGCCGAGATTGGCAAGGGCTTGTTTATCGCGCACTTTGGATGTATTTTCATTGCTGGTCAGGTCAAGATGGGCGAGAGATGCAATATAAACCAGGGAGTCACGCTTGGCTGGTCAGGCAGAGGTGACAATAAAGGCTGTCCAATACTTGGCGATAGAGTTTACGTTGGTGCGGGCGCTAAGGTTGTTGGCAAAGTAACCGTCGGCAGCGATGTTGCAATTGGAGCAAATGCTGTGGTGACCAAAGATGTCCCGGATAATGCCGTTGTTGGCGGCATACCCGCCCGAATAATCAACTACAATGGATCTAGTGACTTTATCGAATGGAGAGACTGACAATTATCTAACGTCTTCGTAATTGTATAATCAATACTAGTGTATTAGCACTAGAACTCAGTGCAAAGAGGAGGAATAATAATATTTTGATTCGTGCTATATTCTACAGATTCATATATCTGTTCTTCACGGTAATCGGCAGTGTTTTGTCTGTGTCTGGCGTATATGCACAGGCCAATAATTTTGACTTACTGTTCGGTCTTGGGGATTTTGAGAAATGCAACTATAGCCGAGTGCTGGAACTTGATACGTTCGGCGTCACCCCGACAAGCAATCTTAGTGTGGCAAATAGTTGGACTGTGTCAATTGACTTGGCATACAAAGATTCCTATATATGTAAGATAGTAAACTCAAGTAACTTCACTGCTGATGGCCGCAACTACATTGAAAAAGGCAAAAGCTATCAATACGTTGGGATCAATAATACTCCCGGTCACACGCAAAGCGCTGAGATCTATATTTCTGCTCAATCTAATCCTAATTACTTAGATGAAACTCTTCATGTAGGCGATTCAATTATACTCCATCTCGACAGAATAATCAGCTCTAACTTTGTTTCTGGGCATCAGAGCGTATCAATTGGGATGTTCTACACAGTGGCGGGTGATGATACACAACACAGCAAATCAACAGTAGTTGATCTGTCTGCTGGCTTTAGAGATAATGTTGAGTTCACGCTGACCGTACCAAATGTAACCAGTGTACGCCCATCTATTTCACTATTCCTTAATGATCGGGCTTCGACAGGAAAAACTACGGGCATTCTATTGTCAGGTGCAAAGGTGTTTGTTGTAAGAAATGGAAAGACCGTTGTAGATAACGAAGAAGTGCCTTACACAAGAAATCGAACCATACAAACAAACATAGTAGAATGGTATAACAAGTCTCTGCCGCTAAGTATTGCTGCAAAAAATTATGATCACATATCTGCTATGGCGAGCGAATACCCGTATTTTCCCATTTTGCGAAAGCTTAATCCAAGCATCAAGATATATATTTACCAAGGTGGAATGGACGTAAATGACCACATCAGGCCCGCACGCTGGTGTGTGACGCCGTTTAAAATGGATTATGTTGTTGCGAAGCACCCTGGCTGGCTTTGGCCGCAAACTAACCCAAAATTGGGTCCTGATCCCGATAGTGGAAATGAATATGCCGCAAAATATCTTAATGCTGGATATGTTGATAGATATTGGATATCGAAAGTTTCCGATAAAACATACCAAGATGAGTGGGCTAATAATGTTATTGCTCTAGCTAAAACAGTAGGCGCAGATGGTGTATTTATAGATACTTGCCTGGTGTTGCGCATAGAACGAGATGGAGCTTTGCGACAAACATGGGAAGTGCAGCAATTTCTGCATGGTGTAATTCCAAAATTGAGGACGGCAGGACTAACATCAATAGTAAATAATGCTCAGCAAAATCTCGATGGCTTAGGTGGATGGGATGGAGATATAGCTGAGGTTTACTACAACCCTTCTTGGAAGCCGACCACTGCATTACCTGAATCTGCAGGATATTCATCGAATACACCTGACAATACGCCAGATGCTTTCTTTAGGGAATATTCCTTTATCGGCTATAATTTTTCCTACAGCTCATCATATTGGTTAAGGTGTATAAACGACGCAAAAATCGTTAGCGCTTGGAATGCAATTCTACCTAAAGAGAAAGCAAAGCGCATTGCGTATTCTGTAAAACAATACGATACGGCCAACAATCCTGCATATGACAGCAATGGAAAACCAGGATGGATTCCTTTTTCTCTAGCAAGCTTCTTATTATGCAATAATGAGTTTATCAGTTTAGGTATTAGTTATCCTGCTTCAGATGGTAATTATGTGGATGCAATGGCTGATTTCTCCATAACAAAGAGGCTTGGAATCCCTGACGGTGAAGATAAACCTATTAATGACAATATGTATTTTAGAATGAGAAAATACCGAGCAGATGGCGAAGGCGCTTCTGGCGGAATAGTAGTAGTAAATGCAGATACAAGACAAAGTTACGCGTTCTCGCTGCCATTTGATGCAGTTGATGATACCGGCAAACTTCATTTAGCAGGATCAAAAATAGAATTCTTGCCAAATATGGGCAGAATATTGATTATTACTTCTCCGAGTGCTGAGATTAGCATAGAATTAATTGTCTCAACCACCTCGGTAACGCCTGGGCAGACAGTAACTATCACCGTCAAATACACAAACATCGGAAAAGCCCAGGCAAAAAATGTGCTTGTTCAGGCAGCAGTGCCTGCTGAGTTAGAGTATGTTACAGGCAGCGCTGAAGTATCGGGCGGCTCATTTAACAGCACAACAAACACGGTTAGCTGGGCAATCAGCAAAGTTGCTGCTGGGGAGACGGGGACAAGAACATTCGTAACTCAGGTAAAATAATTCGAAAATTGATAACTAAACTCAGCATTTATGGGGTATAATGAAATACTACAGCCTGTAAAAGGGCGCAGGACATTTCTCGAGACAGGTGTATTATGAAACTGATGAAGCTGACATGCCTTTGCTTTATGGTCATGATGGTTTGTATATCTACAGCTTTTGCCTATGATAACCGTCCGATAGTAGTATTGCGTGAGGGCGATGCTTGGGCAAATTGCCGCGATGTTTTTCCTGAGTTTGGGAACAAAAGTTTTCTTCAATACGCAAAACAGTTACAAATGCCTATTACTTGGGGAGTAATTACGAATTGCGCATCTATAGCGGATGGCAGTATGGGATTAACCTGGGCAGAACTGATAGATTATGTCAACACAGCAGGTGGTGAGTTGGCATCTCACTCGGCATCCCATGAGCCGATGAGCTCACTTCAGGCTTATGTAGATGATTTACTGCAAAGCAAAGCTGCTATTCAGGCAAACACTCCGTTTACCTGCAATACTTTCTTGCAACCGGGAACTTGGACAGGCAACGCGTATTTTGATTCTTATGGTAAGATGAGTAATATATTAGGGCAGGCGATACAAAGCAACTTTACACAAAGTCAATTGTATTTTTCTGGTCGACATCTGGGCGTTGGTTCACCGGTATGGAAGCATGGAACAGAGTATAACACTGCAACGGATTATCAAGAAGCCCCTGTTACAAGTGATCTCTTGCAGGCAATAGACTATATTTCGCAGATTCCAGGCGCTATCTATATTATTGCATTTCATGGAATTCAATCAAGCACCAACATCAGGACTTATTGCACAAGAGCAGATCTAATGGCTGACTACCTAACTAAGCTGGCTGCTTTGCGGGAAGCTGGTTTGATTAGAATTGCAAGTATGAATGATGCCTTTAACAACAATCAGTTTGCTCCTGACATAAACAGAGTATTTGATACAAGCTTTGAGTTATATACAAGCGATGTGCTTAACAAGTATACCAACATATGGGAGTTTACGGGAGGCGCTGCAATTATTGATCAGATTGGATACAACAATTCAAAATGCTGCCGTATCGTTATGGGTGGCAAGGCACAGCAAATGCTATATCTTCCATCTGGAAGATATAAGTTATCTTGGATTCAGAAGCCTGATAGCGGAACAATTATAAGTAACAACGGCCTTACGCCGTATGTATTTGCGGTAGACGATAATACTGCTATGCAATATAATATAATTAGTTTTCCCAGTTATAGAAACACAGCATATGATTGGGAAGAGAAAAACATCATTCTGAAAATTCCGGATAATGCAAACAGAGTATATTATCGGCAATATTGGTTTAATTCCGGCGCTTACCTGATGGATGATGTGTCAATGAAAAAAATAGACACAGACCCAAATGAATGTGTGAGCGGTTTTACGGCAACTCCGACTCCAAGCGGGATTCAACTGAATTGGAGATCACCAGATAATAGTGTTTATAAGAAAATCAATTTAAGATATAGTACATCTCAATGTAGTCCTCAAACATTGACTAGTGGAACATTGTTGAAGGAACTGTCTGCAGATAACGGTAATCAGCAGTCATATTTGTGTCCATTTAGTTGGAGTGGGAAATCCTACGTATACCTTAGCGCTTTTGCCGTTAAAATGGATAACACTTATTCTGAACCTGATGTAGATATGCTGATGGTAGATCAGGCAAGCCCGGTTGTAACCAATTTAACAGCAATACCAGTGGGGGCGAATACATTCAGCGCTACCTGGCTGACTACAGCAAAAGCATCCAGTATTTATACTACTAAATATTCTGTTGGAACTGCGCCGTCGAGTTCTAACATAATTGGATGGACAACAAATAATGACGGTACGGTTGAATTCGGCCCGCTTACTGGTGCTTTACAGTATTATCTGAATGTAAAAACACAGAATATCTTCGGGGTATGGTCTGGCATTGCGTGCGTGTTGGTTAGGGTCGCCCAGTCTAGCTATTTATTCAGTCCTGATGGAACAACTCTTAGCTTAACGGGTAATGTGTCAGCCATTTTCAAAGGATGTTATTATATTCAGTTTCCTGATATCATGAGAGGTATCAAAGTGGTTGGTCCGACTAATTCACTCTCACTTGGGATGACCGTGACAGCTCAAGGCACGCTTAGAACAGATGCTGGTGAGAGATATATAGACGTTCACCCGTAGGCGCCTTGTCGGAACGAAGAAAGTTTACTAACAAGCAAACGCATCTAGCTTTTCTGAAGATTTATGACAAGCCATCTAACGAGGTCAGTAATTGGCAAAAATTACGATAGGCGTACCATTCTATAACACCGGCAATACCCTCGGCGATACCATCAGATCCGTTTTTGCTCAGACATTCCAGGATTGGGAGTTGATTCTGCTAGATGACGGCTCGACGGACAACTCTCTCCAAATCGCGCAAGCAGTAAAAGATAGCCGAGTGCGGGTCATAAGTGACGGCACAAATCAGGGCATCGGCGCCAGAAGAAAGCAGATTGTTGACCTGGCGACGGGAGATTATTTGGCTTGGCAGGACGCTGATGACCTAATGCATCCTATGCGATTGGATATGCAATGCCAGTTTCTGGAAAACAACCAACAGGTTGATCTGGTAGACGCTTGGAGCTTTTCGATCAATACCAATAATAGCGTGATTGGCCTGAGTAGGCTTCCGAAATTGAACACTTCTCTGCCTGCGGCCATAAAGAAGCCGATCATGCTCAATGGAGCCTCGCTTGGACGCGTGTCAATGTACCGCAGGGACAACTTCGATGCCAGCTTCCGGCGTGCCGAAGACTGGGAAATGTGGATCCGCGCACTACAGCATTCGGTTTTTGCCCGTATTCCCCAACCACTTTATTTTCGCCGTAGTTTTGACGAAGATGGCAATATACTCTGGAGAAAAGAGTTCGCGCATCTGCGCGTGTCCAGACGCGTGATAATGCTGCATGGGCCGAGACTGATTGGCTGGAGAAAAACTGCCTCATTCATAGCCGAGTATTATATGCGGGTCATTTTCAGAAGCATATTATGTGCAAGTGGCGCTCAAAGCTTGCTGCCCAGATACTGGCGCAAAGATAATGTCATCACAGAAGAAGACAAGCAGTCCGCAGAAGTTGCGTTGAAACAGATATTCGATACCACAGTACCCGGTTTATGATGAACCGACTAAGCTTATTCGACTGCCTTCCTCCAGGCGCGTTCCAATCCCGTTTGCACCTGGCCGCGAGGAGGGATACGATTAACCAAAGAGCGTTGCCCCCCCCACATTTCCCATCAATCCTTCCGTTCGAGAATGAAATACATGTTGTGGGAAAAATAGTCTTGCAATGGACGAATATTTGCAATAAGCTTGAATAGCTTCGATATAATACTTCTGCTTGAGTTTGTTTTGTAAGACACAAGGTGCAGGCCACTGTCTGCAATAAATTTTTCATAATCACGCACTCTTAGCTTATTCAAACCCAAATCGAAAACTGATTCTGCTTTTGAGCCATATTGGTCTCGTAGTTGCTTCAAAAGTTTCTTTTCAGAAAGAACCACATGCCCCCAGGGAAATCCGGCCTTTAAGCGTCTGTGATCACCGAATGGGCTATAGTAAAGTGGACCAAAACCAGCGAAAAATCTGCCGCCGACGGCCAACTTGCTTTTTACGTCAGCAATGCAACATTCCAGGTCAATGATGTGTTCTAACGTGTCCTTTGAGGTGATTATATCGAAGCCACTTTCTGTTAACCCGGCGCTGTCGCAGCAACGGAATTCGCATTTGCCGATCAGTTGAGGGAAGTTTTGGGCTAAATTCTCTTGTGCAAACTTAATTCGATCGGGGTCCATATCAACACCCACGACGCAGTCGGCTCCTTGTAACGCTATGTAAATACATAGACTACCGTGGCCACAACCTATATCCAGAACACGAAGGCCATGAAATGATGGCTCGCCCCCAATTAAGTCAAAGAAACGTGGGTTTTCATATTTGCCGCGCTCAAAGTATTCCAAATCTGATTTTTCTAAAGCCATATCACAACTCCTGTGTTACTCTAAAATGGTCTTCAACAGCAATCCTTTTGGCCTCGCCGTCATATATCACTGATTTCAAAAGCGACAAACAGCTTTATTCGGTCTTGCCAAGATACATAATTCCAAGATGCATATAACTATTTCGCAACATTTCTAATGAACCTGGCTATCAATGCCAGAATCAATTATCTCAGCAAACAAATCTTTCAGCCTACAAACTTCAGCTTCGCTGTATTCTTGCTTGATTATCTCAAGGTTGTTCTCACCCTGCCGCTTTCGCTCATCGGGATTGTCCGCCAAAAATGTGATTGCTTTTGCCAACGCATCCGCATCATTTTCCGGGACCAGCATTTCTGGCACAAGCTCGGGAATTCCAACATGAATTGTGCTAATGACAGGCTTGCTGTGAGACATAGCTTCCATAATGGCAACCGGAATACCTTCTCTGTCGCCACTGCCAGCAGTTCTTGATGGTAGAACAAATATATCACAAGCATCATAAAGGATATTCATAATATCCTTTCCGACAGCTCCAAGGAAAACAACCTGATGATCAACACCATGCTCATTGGCCATCTTCTTCACATCAAGTTGGCCCTTGCCAGCCACCCAGAGTGTCAGATCATCTCGATTGAGCTTTTTTAAGGCCTCAAAGAGCACATCATGCCCCTTCTTTTCCCTGAATTCAGCAGCAATAAAGAGCTTGATTGACTTCCGCATTCGTTCATCGGACATGTCGCCGTGGATGTGAATTACCTTAATCTTTTCTTCGGTTACACCAAAAACACGCATTATCTCTTTTTTGTTGAACTCAGAAACCGTGATAATCTTCTCGCATGCCATTGCGGCAAGCTTAAACATATTCGGGTTGGGATTCATCAGGATTTCATACGCATGCACAGTCACCGTAAACGGCAGCCCTAGTATCCTATGGCAGTAATAGCCGGTAAAGAACTTTCGATCTCCGAAATGGCAATGCACATGCTCGATTTTCAGCCTGCGCATTTCATGCGCAAAGTCGTTGGCGAGTAAGAACTCCAAAATGGTACGAGTTCTGATCGCAAGTCCTAGAAGCCGAAGATATTCTACGGGTGATTTGAGACATGCGGGTATCTGCAGGAGAAGCGTGCGAAAGCCATTCGGATGATGGAAATGCCAGTCTTCCCGAGGCATATATGGACCTTCCGTCCACTTCAAGGGATAAGCAGCTATCTCCACGTCATGCTGCTGAAGAATATCAATCTCGCGGTAATTCCAAGCAGCAACACCGGATGTGGCCATGCTGAGTATGTATGCGATTTTCATCATTCATCACCGAGCGTATCAGAGCCATGGGAAGTAACGACCACAGGCGTGCCAATTTGCATTCGGGCAACCCATCCGATGTAGACGTAATGGGCGTGGATTACATCGTAGCGTTTTCTAAGAAGGCACGCCCACAATCTAAATATGCCCCATAGATAGTTCAGCTTACTGGCTGGCCCGTCTATAAACAATACATCCACCTCAATACCAGCCGCTCGCAGCGCCTCAACATGTCCTTGAACGGATATCCCGCAGTAGGGTTTGGAGTCGGTAGGATACATATTCGTTACAGCAAGCACCTTAAGGGGCGCGCTGATGTCGGTTTTTGCTGGCATTTCTGTCAATTCTCCTTTGGCTCCAAAATGAGCTGATTTTCTTGAATAAATGCCCGTGCGCGGCGTGCGCGAGAAAGATATGTCGAATCCGAGCCAGGTGTTTCTCCCAGTTGCTTGAGAGTCATATTATTGCGGGCCCGCCACCAACCAGCAACCTCACCCGGCAGCGCAGCCCAGACATTATTGGCAGCCACATAGTCCTTCAAATAAGCCAAAAGCGAGGTGTAGGTGTCCATCGCTTTCTTCTCTTTGAGATAGTCCGGATGGATATTGAAGCTAATAAGGCCGTTGTTTGCGCTTATGATGGCTATCTGTTCTTTCCACAAATCTATGGAGAAATTTCCCAGAATATTGAACAGAGAGTAGTCCTGAATGGTGGTCAGCGGAAGCTCAACCATATTCCCTATGAAATATGGCATCACCGTGCAGCACCCGCCGCGCTGAGCGTCCAAATGGCCCACATTCGGGAAGGTCATATCATACTCAAAATCGAGCTTGTGCATCCAATCGGCGTTTCTATAGAGAACGGGCGAACGGAAGCCCTTCGCTCCGAATTTTCGGCCGTATTCATTTATCTTTTCAGCGCGTATCGAGAACAATTCCTGCGACGAAAACAGACGCCCATCGTGATTCAAACCATGTATGTTTACCTCATGACCATGCTCACGGATTCTATTGAGAAAGCTTTCAGGCGCTTCGTAGCGCTGCTCGGGCACTATCTGAAAAGCCGATTTGAAGCCATAAGATTCGTCGATATCCATAAGGGTTTCGCAGAAATCTCTGCCCGCAGCGGTCTCAACGTCATGTGTTATAATTAAGCTGCTCTTATGCCCTTCAGGCCAAAACCAGATAAACGGAACCTCTGAAGCGTCATCTATCGCCAATGTCAGCGTCTGCTTCATGAGTTCATCTACCGTTGTATCTACTGGCCAATGCGGGAATGAAATCTCACCCCAGCCCTTTAAGGCTCGCCTCTGGAGATGCTTTCTCATTGACACCGACATGAGTGGTCTAACAAGATAATAGCCAAGCTGGGTAGCTTTGGTTAGCATACCCGGGTTTGATTTTACTACATACGTCTCATAGAGCAGATGCTCGATTAATTGGTCCAGGTCGAAAGAGGACAAGCAATTGTTGTCGCACTGAGGCAACCTGTTGCGCAAAGCCCAGAATTCCGCAGAGTCACGCAAGGCGTCACAAAGGCGCTCCTGCAAAAACTCATCCGGTATTCTAAAGTAGTTTTGAAGACAATTGAGCATAATCAGTTACCAGTCCAATCATCTTGGTTTGCCGCGTTTGCCGGCAACCAGGTTTTGGACTATGTTAAGATATTTGTCTTTCTCAGTATAGTAGCTATACTGATCCCAGAACCGCTCGGCTTCCCGAGCAAGAGACAATCTTTCCTCAGTGTTAGAATATAATTCGTAGATGGCATCTGCCAGCTCATCCACATTTTCGCTTTCAACAAAATGAACCTGTTTTTCATTAAAGTAGTATGCTATGGTTGGGGTTGCAACTGTGATGCAGGGGATTCCCATTCTCACATATTCCAGCATTTTTGTGGGAAGCATCAACTCAGTTCCCACACTGTTCCGCGAAGGTATTATCGCGAGTTGAGAGCCAGCCAGAAGTTTAGGCAAATCGGTCGTGGGGACAAACCCGTCACTAAAATGCACCCAGTTCTCGAGATTAAGTTCCTTTGTAAGCTCTACCAACTCAGCCCTCTGCTCCCCGTCACCAATTATATCAAACCTAAAGCTCGGAATCCGGTCTACCAGCTTTGCCATCGCCCTTACCGCAACATCCATTCCAAGCCGACGTGTAAGGGTTCCATGATAGACCAACCTGAATGTGTCGGTGTTTTTGGTTTCGCTGGATTCGTCATTCGGAAAAATGGAATAGTCGGGCAAATTCAAAACAACTTCAGACTTGTCCTCGCGCAGGTTGTTTTGCATAAGGCGGTTCCACTTCGTATGCTCTGTGGTCAGCACAAATTTGGCAAATTTCATCGACATTCGTTCTTCTATGAAAAGAAGCTTTATCATCTTATGGCTCTTCGGGACAGAGAAGCGTTCCTGATAGATTTCTGGCATGGTATCGTGAATATCCAATAATACCGGCACGCCAAGCAACTTCAGGTGCCAGGCAGAGAATACCAGAAAATTCGGCATGTTATTAATGTGGACAAGCGAGTATTTGCGTCCAGCTAAATGGTTCTTTAGCATTGCACATGAACATGACATCCAAAACGACAGGTACGACCTTATTACATTGCACTTGTTATGGTTGTTGTATTCCCGATTTTGTAGAAGATGGATTTTTACGCGCTCATCGGGCGGAAAGTTACACATTTTTGGATCATTCAGCACATACAAATCGACTTCATACCCTGCTTCAAGCAAAGCTTTAACATGCCTGTTGATTCTGGCGTCGGAAGGCAAAAACGTATATGCCACCATTGCAATAACTTTTTTACGGCTCAAAAGGGCACCTCAAGTTTTTTGATGATTTTAGCTGGTACCCCCGCCACCACATGATAATCAGGCACATCTTTAGTGACTACAGCTCCAGCACCGACAATAGAACATGTCCCAATAGTCACGTTAGGTAGTATTATGGCTCCAGCGCCAATCCATGCATCATCCTTAATGACAACCTTGCCATGAATGATATCGACATAGTCGTATAAACGCGAGTAGTTGGGATCGGATGATGTTACAATTGTAACTCGCTGAGCTATAGCTACACGGTCTCCGATAATGACATGCGGCTCTCGATCTTCCAGGATTTCAGATATGATAAGGTCTTCACCGATATAAACCAGGTCTCCAATAACGGCCCCCGCATTCCTCAAACAGCGCAATCTTAGCGAAAGCAACGGATAGAAGCGACCGCCCATTTTGTTTAATCGCTTCCTCATAATATAAATCTTATCTTTCAGACTCAGCTTTGGTGAATCATGTGTGTAAGCCATAATTGAATACTCTAACCAATGTGTTTATATAAAACATTGCCGATGGTTTCCTGTAGTCCGGCCGGAATACGCCTAAATACGCTTTGCGCAAGTTTCATTGCGCTTCCGTCACCAGTCTTTGTAGTCGATGGGTAACGATAATAGCAAATTTCCTTGCGTTGAGCTCCCCACCTCTCTTTGAACTCAACCAAACCCGTATTTTCCGGGTCGCTTCTGCCCATATCAAAAAAATCAGCCCCGGCTCCCTTCGCTTCCGCAATGGCTCTCCAAAGCAGCATCTGCGTGCCGCCCATTTTGCTGAATCTCAGATCAGAACACCCATATTTGTAATAATGCGCATTCTTGTAAGCGAGGGTCAGAATGGATGCAACAGGCTCGCCATCCTTCAGCGCTACTCGGATTTTGGCAAAATCGCCAAGGCAGCTCAGCACATTGCCAAACCAGTGCTTCGGCTGCGGCGGAATCTGATGCCTTTGTCTGGTTACAAGAAGAAGTTTGTAGAACATACCCAAATGCCGGTCGTCTCTGCCTTCGGAATAAATCAGATTCTCACTATCAGCACGTTTTAGCTTCCGCTTGACGTGTGATGTGTGGAGGCGGGCGCTGATTTCGTCCAAGCTATCCGTCAAATCTATACTGTGAAAATAAAACTTTTCAGTTCTGCCCAAATCAGCGTGTTCCGCATATTTCAAATCTATCGGTCTAACTTCCAGATATTTCTGACCGCATTTCTCAATGCTGCTCTTGGCTTCCTCTAAAAGTGATTGAAGCTCTTCCGGCGAATCAACCAAAGGCTGACAATGATCAGAAAATGGAAGAGAAACCAGCCGTTTGCCGGTTAGCCAACTGTTTACCCGACAAAACACAATGCCGTCCGCCATTTCCTCGTTTGGAGCACTTGTCGTAAATACAACTGGCTCATAGCCATACGTACGCTGCAGTGCGTGAAGCCAGTTTGGAGTGTGGAACACCGATGCATCCGGATGGCGTTCGAGCAACTCAGACCACCGAGAATCTGAAAGCGGGTCTATTGCATAGACTGTCACTCTGGCACTCCTTTTCTGTCATTGTGAAAAACCTCACCTGCCAAAGTCCTTCTTGTTCTTGATATACTCTCTTGCAAAGCTCTCAATGAATTGCATGTCAGATTTGTCTCCAGCATACCTGTCCGTGGAGAATCTATACCACGTAAACTGCCTTGCCTTGATCTTCTTTCGGAGTTCGTCTATATTCATAGGATTAGTCACCAGTTCTTTCAAATCGGAAATCCAAAACTGACGCCTAAGACCCCACAAGTGATTGGTCAGTGCATATGAGTCTTTGCTGCGCATATACCAATATAGAACAATGCCGGTATTGTCGCTTCTCACGAGTTCAAATGAAGTTACTCTCAGCTTGTCGGAGTATGGTTGCGTGATCAACAGCTCAAACTGATGCTCCCTCACTATATTATTACCGCTTCCGGTCATGCAGAGATGAGGGTCATGGAAAGCAGAAAGATCGACGCCGGCATCCAGGAACACATGCACCTGCCTGTCTGAACTATTGGTATAGAGGCGGCTGAGCAGATCGCCTTTTTGAAGTATGTCCCTTGTCTCTTTGTCCACCTCGATATCCTTGCTTGTCCAGTCGCCAAACTTCGCAGGGATCATCGTGCGATCGAGCTTTCCTTTTGGCAGTCTGTACAAAGGCTCCACCATATTGCCAATATATGCTAACCCAACCAAAATCACTATAGCAACTGCAAACTTGGTGTTGATTGATCTACGGCAGGCTTCGGCATCAGGATACCGAAGCAACCTGTTGGTCTGCGAAATCGATGTCGGCTCTCTTTCCAAGTCCATATCCACGCAGCGCATAAGCTTCGCAATACCAAATAGTATGGCAAAGCATAATAACAAGCCAATATAGCCGCTGGAATTGTGGAATGAACGCACAGCTTCTTCAGTGCCAATCCAAAAACCGACATAGCCGATCATAGTGATTCTAAGACTGTTTATGAATACGCCGAGGGGAAACGCCATGAGAAACAATATAGCTTTTTTCCACTTCGGAGCGATTATGACGTAGGTAAAAAACCAGGTGAACGTTATCAGCGATATCAGCAGACGCAATCCGCTGCATGGGGAAGCCACGCGCAGATCACAAGGAAGCCCATCACCTGTGATGATATTGCCATATCGAGTAACTTCGTAACCGGTCCATTGCAGGAACCTGGTCGCCACCGCAGCTGAGACAAGCTGAGCATTCGCCGTCAGAGAGTCAATCACGCCGGAAGCAATAGGCATCATGGTGATCAAGAATAAAACTGGCACCCCAACAACCTTCACCATACGCCAGCCGAAGAACAACAGCAAAATGCCGAAAAGTGTGGTGAAGAACGTGAGCATATAAAGCACACGCAGTTCCATGAGCATCGCGACCGAATGAATCGGAGCAGCCACAGCCAGAATTAGCAAACCATACCAGCTCGGCTTAATAGGAGTCTGGGTGATTATCTTCCTATTTACCCAAAGCAAGAACAGCGCCATAAAGGGAACCAACCACCCATGCGAATAATAGCTGTCCTGTTCATCCCAAATCGCTCGCCAATTAGCAAGCACAGGCAACTGGACAATAATAAACAGCGCTCCAACGGTCAACACCTGCCAGTATCGTAGGACAATGCTCTTCACTTGTTGCCACAAATCACTACCATGAGAACTCTTTCCCATCTTAAATCTCCTCGTATGCACATAAAAATAACTGGTTTTCTGATTTGGTTATGCTAGACCTTGTAGTAATCTCTATACCACTTTACGAACTTTTCTACGCCAGCTTCTATGGATGTACTTGGCTTAAACCCTACATCTTTAATCAAGTCGTCAACATTAGCACAGGTCGCCACAACGTCGCCAGGCTGAAGCGGCAGTAGATTCCTGATCGCCTTCTTGCCAATACAGTCTTCAATAATCTCGATAAATCGCAGCAAGCTAACTGGCTGGTTATTGCCGATATTATAGATTCTATAGGGAGCTTTGCTCGAACCTGGAACAGGGCGCTCACCAGACCAATCCGGGTTACCTTCAGGGACGCGATCTGAGGTTCGGATTACGCCCTCCACTATGTCGTCAATGTATGTAAAGTCTCTTAGCATATCGCCAAAGTTGTAGATATCGATGGGTTTGCCGTCCAATATCGACCGCGTAAATATGAAAAGCGCCATATCCGGTCTGCCCCATGGCCCATAGACCGTGAAAAACCTCAAACCGGTCGTCGGCAGTGCGAAAAGATGGCTGTAAGTGTGCGCCATCAGCTCGTTCGCCTTCTTGGTAGCTGCATAGAGGCTGACAGGATTATCCACATTATCCTGCACGGCAAACGGATACTTTGTATTCGCGCCATATACCGAACTCGACGACGCATAGCAAAGATGCTCCACACCGTTGTACCTGCAGCCCTCGAGTATATTTACGAATCCCACCAGGTTGGAATCCACATAAGCGTGCGGATTCTCGAGCGAATAGCGAACCCCTGCCTGCGCCGCCAGATGTATGACCCTTTGCGGGCGTGTTTCGCTAAAAAGCTTCGGCATTCCATCCCGATCAGCCACATCCAACTTATGGAACGTAAAACCCGGCCGGTCCTTTATCTGAGCCAGCCTCGCCTCTTTCAGAGATACGTCGTAGTAATCATTGAGATTATCAACCCCAATGACCTCGTCGTCCCGTTCCAAGAGTTTCTTTGCGGTATGGAACCCTATGAACCCGGCAGCGCCGGTCACCATTATCTTCATCTGACAACCTTATCTTACCGCTGATCGTCGGGGAAATCTATTCCCCGACGCACGTTTACAAAAATTGAGCTAAAACGCCCAACGTTGGATGTTATTCGGCATTTGCGCGCCATGATATACAGACTTAATATCCGCCAAAATTCCGCCGGGCTTGATCTTCTCAAGCAACTTATCCTTGCCTATCTGCATCACAGCGGCATGAGGAACAGTCAGGACCAACGCATCCAGGTCCTCGAGCTCCTCGCATTTCGAAAGCTTGATCCCGTATTCTTCCATCGCCTCGTGTTCATCGACCATAGGATCATAGACAAGCGCCTGAATTCCGTAGTCTTTGAACTCACTAATTATATCAGGAACTCGACTATTGCGCAGGTCCGAAACATCTTCTTTGAACGTCAAACCCACTACGCCGATCCTTGCATTCTTCATGTTCTCGCAACCGGAGTTCACAAGCATCTTTATAACTCTCCTAGCCACATAGCGCCCCATATAGTCATTAATTCGACGTCCCGAAAGAATAACTTCCGGGTGATAGCCCAGCTCCTCGGCTTTAGTGGTGAGGTAATAAGGGTCAACGCCAATGCAATGTCCACCCACCAGACCGGGGGTGAACCTCAAGAAGTTCCACTTGGTCTCCGCCGCATCCAGCACGTCCTTTGTGGATATATCCATCCTGCTGAATATCAGCGAGAGTTCATTCATAAGGGCGATATTGAGGTCTCTCTGGGTGTTCTCTATGACCTTGGCAGCCTCCGCCACTTTTATCGACGGCGCCTTGTGCACTCCCGCATCAATAATAGCGCCATACACGGCCGCGACCCTTTCGAGGGTTTCTTCGTCTTCACCAGAAACCACCTTGATAATCTTCTCAAGCGTATGCTCTTTATCGCCGGGGTTGATGCGCTCTGGTGAATATCCGAGTTTGAAGTCCACGCTCTGCGCCAGGCCAGATTCTTTCGCCAAAATAGGCCCGCATATATCTTCCGTAACGCCAGGGTACACTGTCGATTCGTAAACGACTACCGCTCCCGGCTTCAACACCTTGCCAACGGTCCGCGAAGCGCTCTCCAAAGGGGTCAAATCTGGCCTCTTCGCTGAATCTATAGGGGTAGGAACAGCAACTATAAAGAAGGAAATGTCTTTGAGGTCATCGATATTGCTGCTCCAGACTAGTGGAGATTTCATCAACTCTTCTTTTGTGCGTTCTCCAGTGTTATCAACGCCACTCTTGAGAGCATTGACGCGGGATGCATTTATATCGAACCCAACCGTGTTGCTAAATTTTTCCGCACATGCCAAAGCCACAGGAAGACCAACGTATCCCAGGCCAACTACAGCGATTCTCTCTTTCAACTCTTTTTCCCTTCTATTCCCTGTCCTTCGCCGCTCTTCCCACACAGTGATACTCGAAGCCTTTGCTTCGTATGCGATCGGGGTCGAACATGTTGCGTCCGTCGAAAATCACAGGGGCGCGCATAGTCTTCTTGAGCCTATCGAAATCCAGGAACTTGAACTCGTTCCATTCAGTTACGATCACAATAGCATCAGCATTAGCAGCAGCCTGGTATGGGTCGACGCAATAATCAACATCTGGGTAGGCTTTCCTGGCATTGTCCATGGCGATGGGGTCATAGGCTCGTATCTCAGCGCCCAAGGCCGAAAGCTGGGCCATAATCTCAATGGACTTGCCGTCTCGAAGGTCATCGGTATTCGGCTTAAATGCGAGACCAAGCACCGCGATTTTCTTGCCTTCAAGCCCTCTGAGAACACTATTTATTTTCTTAACGAAGAAAGCGGGCTGCTGCGAATTGATGTCCACAACAGACTTCAGCAGCGCGAAATCATAACCCAGCTTCTCGGCTGTTGCGATGAAGCAGGCGGTGTCCTTTCCAAAACAAGACCCGCCCCACCCAAGACCGGCGTTCAAAAACGCAGTTCCAATGCGGGCATCCAAGCCAATCCCCTTAGCAACTTTGTGCACATCCGCCCCGGCGAGCTCGCAAATATTCGCAATTGCGTTAATGAAAGAAATCTTGGTTGCCAGGAACGAATTCGACGCGTATTTTATCACCTCGGCTGAGCGAACATCCGTAACAACCATCGGCCGCTCAAGCGGCGCATATAGCTCGACAAGCTTCATCGCCGCAGATTGGCAAGAAGCTCCGATCACGATTCTATCGGGCTTTAGAGTGTCCGTGATGGCGTTGCCTTCGCGCAGGAACTCGGGGTTGGAAACCACATCAAAATCCACTTGAGGATCAACACGGTTCTCAATAATAATCTCTCTAACAATATCTGCCGTGCCAACCGGCACCGTGCTCTTGTTGACAACCACTTTATAGCTGTTAAGATTCTGAGCCACAGTCTTCGCGACCGCTTTTACCGCCCCAAGGTCTGCATATCCATCCGCTCCCGGAGGAGTTCCGACGGCAATAAAGACAATTTCCGAACGGCTGATGCAGTCGCCGATGTCAGTCGAGAAAAACAGCCTGCCGTCTTGCGTGTTACGCTCCACCACTTCTTCGAGTCCCGGTTCGTAAATGGGCATCTTGCCACAGTTGAGCATATCGATTTTCGAGCCATCGGTATCGGCGCAGTAAACGGTGTATCCGAGGTCAGAGAACACCGCGCCAGTTACCAAGCCGACATATCCCGTGCCTATCACGCAAAGATTCATATACGAACTCCTTTTGAACCTGAATCAGCAAAGCTTCGGCATCAGGATACCGAAGCAACAGCAACAAAACCTGAATCAGCAAAGCTTCGGCATCAGGATACCGAAGCAACAAAACCGCAACCATAGCCGCGCGGTATAATTTAATCTGATCAGCAATTCTTATACGGACTCAGCGCTCACACAAGTTCCTGATCACAACGCTTGCCCGAACTACATCTAATATGCCTTGTTTGCGGCTGAAACTGACAATGAGTTTCCCAGTTACGAGATAACTACCACAATTAGAGAACTTCGACAAACTCGCAAAAATCCCTTCTTAATGGCATCGTTGATATCTATCTCTCTGAAGCCTGGCACACAGCCACGATATTCTCAGGCGCCAAAGCCCAATTATATATGCGAAAATCATCGATCTTGCCGTCGAAGCTGCCGTGCCTCTCAATACCGCCGCCAAGCTTCAGGTTTCCAAGCTTTAGGGCGCTGTCGTAAGGGCAGGGAACGGCTGTGTCCATCAGCCCATCCACATAAATCCTCGCGGTCTTTGTGTCGGTATCAAACACCGCCGCGATGTGCTTCCATCCGCCCATAGATTTAGCAACTGTGTTGAAGCATGGGTTGGGCTGCACAAGTATCTTGGAGCCGGGCATCATATTTTCCATGGAATTGCTTGGGGAAAATGCAAATCTGCCCGAACACAGCTTCCCTTCCCCAACACCCAATGACGCCGCCGCCGTTCCTGCCGTCAATCCCAAGGGTTGTATTTGAAAGCCTCGCATCCCTGCCATACCCCGAAGAATCCGCAGCAACATCTCCGGCAATCTCATCAAATTTATACTGTGCTTCCAAACCAGCAGCCTCTCGTGGGCGCAGGCAGGTAGCTGGAACTACTTCCAAAGGCTGCTTGTCGCTTTGCCATTGCAGCGAAACATCAGCCATGTCAGCCCATTTACCGAACTCCAGCTTAATGTCATACCATTTTCCTGCAATGAGCTCAGGGGCTGTGAATGCCGGCATTCCAGAAACATGCGCCCTAAGTTGCTGAACTGTCTTGCCCTCTATCCATAATTCAGCATTACCGTTGGTGGTAACCACAATAATAGAAGTGCCCGAATACCTCGGCTTTATCTGCCCGGTCCACCTGATAGAGTATCTTTCAGCGCTCACGGCCGGGTCGGGTGAACCGGTTCCAAAATGGAGCTCAATGTTCGGATCGGTCTTGGTGATCCTAAGCTCTTTGAAATCCGCCCCGTTGAAATACTCCCCGGTCAGGCCTTGAGCAGGACTTGCGCTGGAGATCACGGGGAAATAGGTGATTCTGATATTTTCTGCGCCGAACGGAACCAGGGTAACTTCCTCAACAGGCGTCGACGGATTCAAAGGCCCCTGCGGAACTTCCTGCGGCAGGCCGTTCTTTTCCATAACCCATGTCGGAATCTTCTTCGCCTTTATGCTCAGCGTAATAGGCGCGTCAGCCTGAATAAACGGGTCAGCAGGCATAGCTTTCTTATTAACCTTAATCGAAGCCGCAAGGTTCTCCTGATCGATTATCAGACCATAATTCCAGGGCGTGGTCGGCTTCACTTCATACTCGCTGAAATCCATGCCATTCACGGTCATCGGAACACGCTTGACCCAATCTTCGCCAATCTTAAGCGAAAACACCAGCGGCCCGCGCTCGATGGCTACTGAATTATTAATCTGGTTTGTAATTTTCAGCTCCATAGGGAAGCTAAGCATAACAACATCGCCAGTTTTCCATTGACGGTTGATAATGAAGAATGTCCCGGAGGAAACTTTCTTCTGAGCTACACCATTCACCTCAACAACAGGCGCTTTGCACCATTCCGGAATGCGAAGCCATAACGGGCACTTCACCGGCTTTGCCCCTGAAAATATCAGCCTAATCTGCTCACTGAAAGGATAATGGGTCTCCTCAGCAAACTTAGCAATCCCGCCGCTGACCTGCGCCTTGACCTCCATCGGCCCATAAGTAAGCGCCGCAAGGCCGTTGTCCGAAGTAGCCGCCCAGCTAAACTGCACGAACTTAGGCCAGCCCATATGCCAGTTGAAACAGCAGCACGGCACACCGGAGCGAGTGGATGGGCAGAGGGCATTTTCATAGTCCTGCCCATAAATCCCCTTCGGGCCAAACACATTCTGCGCCTGGTTCGGGATGATGTAATACTGGTGCTGGCGCATACTTCTGGAGGTGCCGCCAGGGAGCGCGTTGAATGTAAACTTCTCTGTAATATCGCCGATTTTTGCATCGCCAAGAATAGTCATGGCAATGCCGTCCGAGAATATCCTATCGACAATCGAGCAAAGCTCAACGCCCTGCAGCGAGCTTTTACCAGCCATAAATTCCGTGCAAGATGGCAGATCATGAACCTGCCCATGCAAGCGCATCGCGTTCTCATGGCCTATCATAAATGCGGTCTTATCTTTAGCATCCAGCGACCTCTGGTACCAAACAGGCGGCATTTTGAAACCCTCTGCCACATTCACGCCATGATTATCGCCCATCGAACCCGAGAGCAGCGCGCTCGTCCAGTCCTCTGTGAGCTTCCTGATTTTGTCCATTAACCCAAGCAGCTTCTGGTCGCCATTTCGGTTATACAGCCAGATTACAGCTTGAATATTATCCGCTGCCCTCGCAGCTCCCCAATACCCAAGGCCATCGGGAGTCTTTTCGTCCTGATATTTGAAATATTTCTCCAAAAATGGGACAACTCTCTTATCGCCAGAAGCTTCGTAATAATCTTCCAATGCAATAAGCATCGGCATTCGAGCCCACCAGTCGCTATTTTCAGGCGGGCCGAAACTACCATCCGGCCTCTGGCTCTTGATAGCCGCATCCATCCACTTCTTCGCCTTAGCTATCAAACTCGCATCTCCAAGCGTGTAAGCGAGAGGAATCAAGCCTCTTGTGTAATATGTAGGGCGTTCCCAGTCAGAATCCGGAGCCTTTCCGCCGAGCCACGCGCTGTCCTTACCGAGCTCAGGGTAAACAGCTTCAGCGTTGCCCGTGAGACCGCCGCGCTGCAGTTCCAACTGCTTCAGCAACCAGCCCCTGGCCTTTATGCTGCCAAGCGGAAGCGGTGTAAACGCCGTATTTGCGAGCGGCGCGCGGTTGGTTACATAATTGGAATTCGCAGCGAAAACCGATGGCGCAATCACCAGCATCGCCGCCGTCAGAATAATACTAACCGATATCTTTCTAAACACCTCTGCAAGCCTCCTCCTAAATCGAGCCGATAACAACTCATCTGATTTGCCGGGGATATATTATCACATTTCTTAGTGTTGTGACCAACACTTTTGCCGGCTCCGGTGGTCGAGCTACTCTTTGGGGCAACCCCGAAAGCTCTCGGGGCTCCACGATGGGTTCAATTGCTTTGTTCTAAGGCGTGAATTCGAGCTTTGGCGCTTCGTCCTTCGAGAGCCTCAGGATGGCGGGCAATGGCGAAGCAAGATCGTCCCGAAAGCTTTCGGGATGCACGCACGAATGCTGAACTTCGGGACGAAAAACAGTCCCGAAGTATATCAAGTATATCAACATAATGCAACCCCTTAACTGATTGTCTCATTTCAGGGGTGCAGTCCAGTCTTGCGCTTGGTGTCATTCAAACTGTATGATATAAGTCGATCAGGTTCAGGATTGGGTTATAGCTATGAAACAAAACTTAAAAGAAATTACCTCGCAATTCCAGTTGGAAGGCCGGTTTCTGGATGCGGTTCCATACGGCTCCGGTCATATAAATGATACTTTTGTCAGCCGGTTTCAAGTGGGTGATGATTTGGTCCGCTATATTCACCAGCGGCTAAATCATAGCATTTTCAAAGAGCCAGAAGCGGTAATGGAGAATATCGAGCGGGTGACGCGGTATGCGTATGAACAAATAGCTGCTGCCGGCGGCGATCCCCGGCGAGGTACAATGAATCTGATACCTGCGGTGGATGGCAAATCATATTATCGTTGCGACGAAGGTAACTACTGGCGAAGTTTTATATTTATCGAAGGCGCTCACACTTATGACCAGGTTGAGAACTTGCGGCATATATATAGCGCTAACAAGGCGTTTGGCAATTTTCTGAAGATGATGAGCGCTCTGCCAGGCGAGCGATTGCATGAAACAATACCTGACTTCCACCACACCCGCAAGCGCTTCGAGGCATTTGTTGAGGCATTGGAAATAGATGTCATGAACCGAGCGCAGTCAGTGAAAGCCGATATTGATTTTGTTCTTGCGCGAGAGCCTGAGACGTCTGTCATTGTGGATATGCTCGCTGCGGGCAAGCTGCCGGAGCGCGTGACTCATAATGACACTAAGCTGAATAATGTTTTAATTGACGACATTACCGGAGAGGGTATCTGTGTCATTGATCTGGATACCGTAATGCCAGGCTCCGCGCTGTATGATTTTGGCGATTCAATCCGCATAGGCGCCGGCACAGCGGCTGAGGATGAGCGAGATCTTTGCAAAGTAGGTGTGAGCCTGGAAATGTTTGATTATCTCGCTCATGGTTATCTGGATGCTGCCAGGAGTTTTTTGACTCCTACAGAAATCGATTATTTGCCATTTTCGGCAAAGCTTATAACTCTTGAATGTGGAATGCGGTTTCTGACTGATTATCTGAATGGAGACACATACTTTAAGACACAGCGCGTCCGTCACAATTTAGATCGGTGCCGAACGCAGTTTAAGATGGTGGCTGAGATGGAGCAAAATCCTTTGCAGATGAGCGCCATAGTTGCTAAATACCGGTAGGTTGTGTGATTTTAATAACTCATGAGCTCCGATTTAATCGGAGCGGGGCTATTATTTTACATCCTGAGCATTGACTATGAGATTGCCGCTATCATCCTTGGTCAGAAGGCCGGTGACAAGGACAGTCTTGGTGGTGTCGAAGACGGCTGGTAACGCGACACCGTTCACCATAACGGTAATGCCGGAGGCATTATAGCTATCGGCTATCACAAACGATGTGGCGCCATTTATGCTCTTGACCTTACCCCAGACCTTGACTGCTCTTCCTATCACCTTGCTGTCAGTCAGGGCAGACTTGTTGTTCATACCTATGAGCTTGGCAAATGTGGCTGAGATGGTGTGGTTGGCGATGACGTTATTGAAAGTGTAACTTACTACCGGCACAATGGATGCTCCGTCCACCTTCATATCCACGATGCCGCAGCCTGCCGAATGCGAGAATGTGAATGTCTGATTCGCGCCATAGTTCATGGTCACAGCCCCGCTCGGAGCAACCGATCCGTTAGCTCCAGCAGATGAGGTGATCGTGTAAGTAATCGGAGTAAATGCCGCCGCAATCGTATGGTTGATGATGACATTGGAGAACGTATAGGAGCCTCCGGCGCCTGCATTGACGCCATCGACAGTGACGCTGGCGATCTTGTAGCCTATGTTCGGGGTGATGGTGAATGTCTGGTTTGCGCCATAATTCACTACAACAGCTCCGCTCGGGCTTATTGACCCATTGCCTTCGGCTATCGCCGTGATGGTCTTGGTTGTCAAGACAAAGGTCGCCGAAATGGTATGCGCAGCAGTAACGTTGCTGAATGTATAACTGCTGAGCGCGCCTTGGTTCACGCTGTCCACCGTGACCTGCGAGATGACATAACCAACGTTCGGAGGAAACGTAAATGTCTGGCTTGCGCCGTAGTTCACCGCCACAGCTCCAGTCGGGCTAATCGATCCACCGGTTCCAGCGGATGCAGTGATCGTATAGATTGTGCCGTCAAGCGCCAAATTCGTAATGTCTGTGGCGGTTAAGACACTATTGAAGATCTTTACCTGGTCGATGGCGCCGCTGAAGTAGTTGATATTGGTCTGGAGGTTTCCGAAGTGCATAGTAGCAGGGACACTCTTTGCCCCAGTCGGGCCTGTTGTTGTTGCCTCAAGAACTCCGTTGATATATACCTTCATCTGACCAGTGGCGCTGTTGCGTGTGCAAGCCACATGCTTCCAACTGCCGCCATTGATCGTCGAGGTGGACTGGAGAGTCGTATCGCCGTTGCCTACGCCGAATGCCACCTTGCTATTCAGATACGAGATGCCGAAGTCGTCTGTAACCCCACCCACTTCTGCATCGACTATTCCGTTGCCGTTATACCATTGGGATCCGGTAGGACTGGTCTGGGTGGTCTTTACAAAGAATGAGATTGTCCAGTTAGTAGAAACCGGTCTTGTAATAGATACATACTGGTTTGTCCCGTTGAACTGGATCGCCAAAGCGCCGACTTTGCCGGTAACATAGGTGGGGGTGCCGTACGCTGTGCCATTGTATGCGCCCTGGGTGTCATTTACATTGTTCTCAAATTGATAGTAAGCAACAGGTGTCAGAACCATAAACGTGGCGCTGATTGTATGGTTGGCTGTAACGTTGGTGAATGTATAGCTGGTTATCGCTCCTTGAGACACACTATCCACGGTTACATTGGCAACCTGGTAGCCAGTGTTTGCGGGGAATGTAAATGTTTGGTTTGCGCCGTAGTTCACCACCACAGCTCCACTCGGGCTGATCGACCCATTGGCTCCGGCGGATGCAGTGATTGTCTTTGCGGGCATAGCCACAAACGCGGCCGAGATCGTGTGGCTAACCGTGACATTGTTAAACGTGAAGGTGGTTATTGCCCCTTTAGATACACCATCTACTGTGACATTTGATATGGCGTAGCCAACACTCGGAGCAATTGTGAAAACCTTGCTTCCACCCTGGTTCACAATCACAGCGCCGCTTGGGCTGATAGTGCCGCCGGTCCCCGCGGATGCAGTGATTGTGAATGTAGGCACGGTCACAAACGCGGCAGAGATCGTGTGGTTGGCGATGATGTTACTAAACGTATAGCTGGTTATAGCGCCCTGAGGCACGCTGTCCACTGTGACGTTGGATATTGCGTAACCGGTGGGGTTCTCCGCGATAGTGAATGTCTTGTTTGTAGCCTGGTTCACCACCACAGATCCACTTGGGCTGATGGTGCCGCCGGTTGCGGCGGATGCAGTGATTGTAAATGTTGTAGCGACGTATTGGAAGTGATTCGCATCATAGATGGCCGAAATGATGGGCTTAATGACCTTTCTATCATAAGTTACCAGGCCGTTGATCTCGGTTTCCACGTCGGTAATCTGGGTGTAGATGGCGGCGCTCAGGCCATTGTTGGTCTTGAACCCGCCGACCTGAGTCGAAGTAAACTGGCCGTAGAGATCGGTGAGGTCTCCCGAACTGGTCACCATGGTATAGCCCCAGGAATTGGGGTCCCACATATGGCCCGTAATGGCATAGCCTATGCCGCCGTATTCGCCGCACACACGCGCACGAGTGCTGCTCGTTGGGCAGACCGGACTGGGATAGCTGTGGTAGTCGATGACATGCCCGACCTCGAAGTCCGACCACCCACTGGCGCAGTTCACTATTCGGCTGGGATCGAAGCCCATTACCCAGTTTGTGAGCCTTACGGTGTCATATTGCCCCCATCCTTCGTTAAACACAACCCACATTATGATTGAGGGCGAATTCCAGTGGTTTTCGATCATTCTCTGGAGCTCGATCTCGAACTGGGTCTTTTCTGCAGTAGTACCATTGTTGCCGCTGGGCATGTCCTGCCAAATCATCAGCCCGAGCTTATCCGCCCAGTAATACCAGCGCGCAGGCTCGATCTTTACATGCTTGCGGACGCAGTTGAATCCGAGCTGTTTTTCGGTCTCAATGTCCCACTTCAGCGCCGCGTCAGTTGGCGCGGTGTAGATCCCGTCGGGCCAGAATCCCTGGTCCAGCGGCCCAATCTGAAATACAAACTGCCCATTGAGAACCAGCTTATAGATGCCATTAACGAGCGCCCTGGCAATCTTGCGCATACCGAAATAGCTCGTAACGGAGTCCATCACAGTGGCCCCCGAGTCCAGTGAGATATTCAGATCATACAAGAATGGGCTGTCCGGGGACCACAGCTTTGGGCTTGGAATGCTTATGTAGAGTTCGGTGTTTGGGCTGCCGGTCACGGCGCCGACTGTCGTTGCGCCGTCCTTGGCTGTTGCCGTCACGGTCATACCGGTAGTAGGACCTATTGTGTTAACAGTGAGCTTGAGCCTGCTGCCATCGACATCCGGCACAATCTTGAGGCTGCTGATGCTGGTCGCCGCCACAGGTTCGAGCCAGACGGTCTGCCAGATGCCGGTTGTGGCTGTATAAAAAATGCCTCCTGGGCCGTTCACCTGCTTACCACGCGGCTGCCCGCCGGAATCGGTCGGGTCGTAAACCCTGACAATAATCTCCTGCGCGCCGCTGGGGGTGAGATACGACGTAATATCGTAACTAAACGGGTCGTAGCCGCCCTGATGGGTGCCTACGCTGGTACCATTGACATATATCTGGGCTTCCCAGTCCACCGCGCCGAAGTTGAGCATAATTTTCTTGCCAGCCCACGCAGACGGGACGGTGAATGTGCGGCGGTACCACACGCGATCATAATGTGCCATAACGCCCGATATCGCGGACTCGACCGGGTAGGGCACTAATATATCGCCGCCAAGGTTCTGCCCAACGGGAACCGTGTCTGGGGCATAGCCGCGCTTAAACTGCCAAATGCCGTTGAGGTTGAGCCAGTCTGATCTAACTAGTTGCGGGCGTGGGTATTCTGGAAGAGGATTTGCGGAGTTCACCTGGGCAGCCCAGTCCGTCATGATCGGAGCCTGCTTTAATTGCCAGCCTGCCGCGGCTGATGCCAGCGTCAGTGTTGCGAATATTACAATTAAAACTAAAAACACTCTTGCTTTAACTGATTTCGCTCTCATTTTATTCTCCTTACATCTTCTCTCTTGCTAAAATCAAAATATCAGTATACACTTATCGCCTGAGCTTGGATAGCCTTGCTTGCGCTGAGAATGCCAGTAACTACAACGGTCTTATTGACAGCGAAGCCCGACGGCTGTGCTAGACCGTTGAAATTGACTGTAACATCTTTCACTACGATGATGTTATTGACCTTATCCTTGTAGCTATAGCCACTTATCACAAAAGACGTCGCGGCGTTCACGCTCTTGACCTTGCCCCAGACTTTCACGACTTTTCCTACAAGCTTGGCATCGGTCAGAGCAGACTTGTTATTCAAACCTATGAGCTTAGCAAAAGTGGCCGATATGGTATGGTCGGCTAAAACATTGATGAACGTGTAGCTTGTTACCGGCCCCGATATAATCGGGGCGCTATCCACACTCATACTCGCGATGCCGTAACCGGCAGACGGAGACAATGTGAATATCTGGTTTGCGTTGTAGTTCACAATCACCGCTCCGCTCGGAGTAACAGACCCGTTAGCTCCAGCAGACGAGGTGATCGTGTAAGTAATCGGGGTAAATGCCGCCGTGATCGTGTGATTGACGATGACATTGTTGAACGTATAGGAGCCTCCGGCGCCTGCATTGGAGCCATCGACAGTAACGCTGGCGATCTTGTAGCCCGCGTTCGGCGAGATGTTGAATGTCTGGTTTGCTCCATAATTCACAACAACCGCCCCACTCGGGCTTATCGACCCATTGGCTCCAGCAGACGCCGTAATGGTCTTTGTTGTCAGGACGAATGCCGCCGATATGCTATGAGGCGCAGTAACGTTGGTGAATGTATGGCTTGTTTTTATTCCCTGCGATATGCCATCCACAGTGACATCGGACGTTGCGTATCCTGTATTCGCCGCTATGGTGAATGTCTGGCTGGCTCCCGAGTTAACATATACTGACCCAGAAGGGCTCAGCGTCCCTCCCGCCCCTGCCGTTGAGTTTATGGTGTAATTAGTTGCCCCGCCAGTGATGAACTTGCTCATGAGATCGGTTTCAATAGTCTGCCGCTCAGCAAGGGTAAGCGCAGTTTTATAGACGAATACATCGCCGATGTAGCCGTTGGTTGTGGTCCATCCGTCGGGGTTGTTTCGTCCGACATTGACATAAGTCCCATATCCACCCACACCTCCGGTAACACCTGGCACCAGAGATATGAAGCTATTTGCACCGGTGGCAGTTGCGCTGAGGATCGCCGTGGAGCTGCCGTTAGCGTATACGCTGTAGGAGCCGTCCGTTTGGACGACCATGCTCAAGACAGTAACCTGTCCGTCGGGGATGGCATTGTTGCTGAACTCAATGCTGCCGTTTCGTCTGACGCACACTTTGCCGCCATCATTAGTAAGGCCCAGAACCAGCCGATCATAGAATATATCTACAATCGATCTCCAGTTGCCGCTGTCGGCGGATCTTGTTGGTTTGGTTACAAGGACGATGCTTGCACCGCTACAAGCTATGGGAGTCGAGTTGGAGCCTCCGAATCTAAAGCCATCGCCATCAGTATATAGGTTCTTTTCCCATTTTCTTCCCATGATCGATTCTACTGCAGGGGAGCCTATAATAGCCAGCGTCTGGCCCGAGGGCTGATAGGTCGCCCAGCCGCTTATGTTTCCGCTGGCAGGCAGAGAATCGGTAACAACGGAGAAGAGAAGATCAGAGGTCCGCGGAATGTTTCTGGTGCCATCAGCCAGTGAGAAATTGATATTTGTGGCGGCCGCATTGCTGACCGTCAATAGTTGAGTCGCTGAATTGAAATAATTGGTTGCGGTGGCGTTTATGCTCCAGGTTCCCATAGGAATGCTGATAGTATAGTCGCCTGATGCATTCGTAGTTGCAGTGTATGACGCAGCGCCTATAAAGCTCGCAGAAGTATAGAAATTGACCTTTGCCCCGGATATAGCCGCCAGGGTTGTCTTGTTGATCACCTTGCCAGAAACGCTATAGCTTGGCAATGCCGCAAACGTGGCCGTGATAGCATGGTTAGCGGTAACATTATTGAATGTATAACTAGTGGGCGCTCCCACTGAGACATTATCTACCTTTACATCAGAGACGTAGTATCCTACAGATGGCAGCACGCTGAATGTCTGGCTTCCGCCAGAGTTCGCCAATACTGCGCCGCTTGGGCTGAATGAGCCGTTAGAGCCAGCAGTTGCCGTAAGCGTGTAAATAGCTGTGGTGGCTGGGAAGAGCTGAGTCTGCGGAACTACTTCCCTCGGCAGGCTCGTGCTGTACCATTCCAGCTTGCAGCTTGCATTGCTTATTTGCTCGACATATTCCAGTTTAATGTTATATTTTGTCCCAGCGGTTAAGGCGATGCTGCCGTTATCATCGGTTCCGGCGGCGCCCCAATTGTTCACGACTAGCACGTTGTTCACCCACAGCTTCGCGCCATCATCATGATTCACGTAGAACTTGTAAGTTTCAGTGAATTGCGGCTGAATCTGCCCGGACCATCTGACCGTGAATCCTTCTATCGGAATTGCGGGGTTGGGTGATCCGACGCCCCAGTCAAAGTTGATAGTTGCGTTTGTTCGGGTGACTTTGAATGTTTCAAAGTTCGTGCCTATATAATAATCGCCCCTCAAACCGGTTCCTGTGCCCGGCGTGGGAATTACGGCGAAAGTCGCATTAACACTATGGGCAGTCCTGACATCAGCAAATATTACACTATTCCTATTGCCCAAAGGCGCTCCATCGGCGGTCACTGTTATGAGCCTGCATCCGGTGTTAGGAACCATCTTGAATGTCTGCGATCCGCCTTGCGCGATACTAACCGGCCCGGCTGGGCTGATCGTGCCGCTTGCGGTGCTGGTGGTGGTGATCGTATAGTTGGGAGCAACAGTATCGAAAGTAACTGCAATCGTGTGATTGGCATAGAGCGGGTCAAAAGTATAATATTTGACCGATCCTACCGATGTTCCATCAATCTTCACATCCAGAATATACTTGCCCACATCTGGTGTGATTGTATAAAGAGGATTTCGGCGTTTCAGGTATGTGGTCGCGCCTAGCGGGCTGATGGTTCCGCCCGCTCCTGCTGTTGCGGTAACCGTGAAATGCCCTGTCGCCGTGGCATCGTCTATGTAGAACGGCGATGCGGGGAGGCCTTCGATATTATAAAGCAAGCCTTTTGTTTGTGTAGGAGTTTCCACGGGAACCGCCGGGTTCATCCAATATGCATAGGCCACCTTGCGCGGAGCTGAAACTGATGGTGAGGAGACTTCCACAGTATTGCCAACGATGGTTGCAGTGGCCGTATACCAGGACCCACTGGCTCCCGCAACAAGAAACCTCTGCAGTGTGCCGCCTGTTAAGCTCAAGTTTTGGGCAGCCGGATAACTAGTCTTGTAACCGACCATAAGGCCGCTGCCAACATAGTCGAAAGAGCATATCAGTTTAGTTCCTGAAACAGTTACGTCTTTTAGAATCGGGCCGCTGGGAACTATGGTTGTACGCCCGTAATCGTTCTTCAACGCCCACAAAGCGAGGCGCTCACCAACATCAAGCTTGTCTTTTGGGTGGATGTCGGCGGCTTCACCAACGTCAATCGCTGAAGCCATGCCTCCGTGGGGAAGTCTGGAAACCATTTCCTGCATTTGGCGGGTATCCGACCACGAGCCCCATGCATCAGGGGTTGTAGAGTCAATCGCGGCAGGATCCAGCCAGTTGGCCAACTGCACAACATACAAAGCGAAATCATCCAAACCAAATAGACGTTTCCAACCGTTCTGAAGAGCTTTCTCTTTGAGATAATAGCTGTCTGTGGACTGGTTGGTCATTTCTCTGTTTTCGCCCTGATACCAAATCATACCCTTTGCGCCAATCGGCGCTAAAGGATGCACCATTCCATTAAACGAACAAAAAGGACCCCAAGGCATGATTTCCTGGGTATAGAGCGGCTGGATCACTGGAATGTCTGAAAGGCCTTCTGGAGCCAGCCAAATATCGATAACGGTTCCGCCTATGGCAGATGTTATTATGCCGATGGGAATGGTTGAAGATTGATCCTGGTAGATTTTTCTTGCGAAGTAGAAACCAATCGCTGAGAATCCGCCTGCTGTGCTTGGGCTGCAGACCTCCCAGCTACTCGAAAGTGTTTTCAGAGGGTCGCGCGATGTAACCATCGGCACCCGCATATGTCTTATTCCCGCGAAGTTAGCGGTATTGACATCTTCAGTTTGACGATTGCACCCGCTCAGACCGAAGTCCGCATTTGACTGACCGCTGCAAATCCAGACGTCGCCGACCACTACATTGGTAAAAGTAAGCGTGTTTGCGCTTGCCTCGTTGATGGTCAATGTACGGTTGGTGCTATTCGCAGCCATCGCGTCCAGGTACAACACCCAGTTGCCTTGGGCATCTGAAGTGGTGGTTTTTGTCTGAACTACGGTATACGGGCTAGCAGTAAGTTTTAAGGTAACCGTGATGGTCTTGCTAGCCGCAGCGCTGCCCCAGATAGGGCAGGCCTTATCGCGCTGAAGAACCATGTTGTTTCCAAAAAGCGAATTGACTGCCACAGTCGCGTTTGCCGCCAATGCCAAAGATATTATCACCATCGCAAACAGAATTACCCTTGTTGTCGGTTTCATAATTTCTCCTTTAGATTATCTACTATATGGCAAAGAGCCCAAATAATGATTCACCCAACGGCATAGCGCAATTACCATGCCACTCAAACTCAATATACTCTGATTGCATTGTTCCACCAAAAAAGGGATTTGTCAATAGGGGTGGAACTAATATTTGTCAGAACTGGTTCTCTCATAATTCTTGCATCTATGACTTTAGCGCAAAAGTAATTAAAAAAATTAGTGGCATGACCTTGACAACACGCCGATTGCATGGCATATTGCAGTAGCAAGCAAAACTTGCGACAAAACCCTAGCTCTTGGAAGGATATGGAGGAAAGAAATGGAAGTATTATTGCACAACGTGCAACCTGCCCGAGCCGGCAAAGTTCGGCGAGGCATGGTTACAGCGGCTATTTTGGCCGCACTGATGTTCTTTACCATGACGGCAGTCATGGCATTCCCGACTGATTGGCTTCCGCCGCCCAGCGGAGTGTATACGGGAACCAACACCGTGTCATACTTAATCGGCGCAGGAACGACGATAAGCCTGCGAAACTTCACACTCTCGGGGTTCACGGGATCTGTGCCGCCGCCCCCACTAGGCGGCATCCTGACTCACAGTTTTGGGGCCAATGCCAACATGGAATTCTCATTAGATGGCGGATTAACTTGGTCTCCGGCAAGCGCCACTGGGCCAGGATGGATTCAGACAAACCACTACATGGACATAGCCCCCACCCGCTACTTCCAAGAGGAGATGCTTGATCTGAGCCTCAATGGAAGTGGAGTGTTCGGGCCATTCATGATGCGCGAAAGTCCGACGAAACAATCTTTGGGACATACCACGATTCTCACTGAGCCAGGCGGCACATTCCAGATTGATAGTTTCTTTGATGTGTTCACCGAGCTCAGCCTTGATGGCGGGCAGACTTGGATTCCAAGCTCAACCCAGAGCCCCCTGCACATTGCGCTGTCTTCGCCTGCAACTATGGACTTCGGCGACGCTCCCGATAGTATGCTTTCTCCTGGCTATCCGACCTTGCTTGTGAACAACGGCGCGCGGCACCAGGTAGTCGGCAAAATGAGGATGGGCGCTAATATCGACATCGAGCCTGACGGCCAGCCCGACTCCAGCGCCAAGGGTGATGACAACAACCCGCCACTTGGTCCTGATGATGAGGACGGTGTCATATTTATAAGTCAGATTATTGCTGGCTCAGCGGCAACAGTCAAAGTAAATGTGTCCGACCCAGGCAAAATTGATGCCTGGATAGACTTCAACGCCAACGGGAGTTGGGCTGATACAGGAGACCAGATTCTTGTATCTGAATCTGTCGTGGCTGGAGATAATACCCTGACCTATACCGTCCCCAACACCGCAGTCGCTGGCGCTACTACTTTCGCAAGGTTCCGTTACAGCACAAATGGTGGCCTTTCCTACACAGGTCTTGCTCCAGATGGTGAAGTGGAAGACTATCGTATAAAAATTTGCCCCAAGTGGACGCAAATGCCTGACCTGACACCTTTGGGAATTGACGTAAATGCCACATCGCCATACATTCTGGCTGACGATTTTCAGTGCAAGGCTACTGGTCCCATCACGGGTATCCACCTTTGGGGTTCGTGGCTGGCTGACATTCTTCCTGAAGATGCAGCAGGTAATCAGAGGGCCGACCTGGTGAAGTTCACTTTGAGCATACACGAGGACGTGCCGGCAGGTCTGAATATTCCATACAGCCATCCGGGTGAGCTACTCTGGATGCAGGAATTCTATCCGGGGCAGTTCGAAGCGATACCCTATGCAATGAACATAGTCGAAGGATGGATGTATCCACCGAATGAGTATATGCCTATTGGCGACCATGCGTGCTGGAAGTATGAGTTCCCTATCGACAGTGGACAATTTATCCAGACGGGTACACCCCAGCTTCCGAAAGTCTACTGGCTGGATGTTCAGGCCACATCACTTGGGCTGAACACGCAGGACAATCCGCTTTTTGGATGGAAGACATCGGTCAACCACTGGAATGACGCCGCCGTGTGGGGCCAAGGATCGGAGCCCTACCTGGGATTGTGGCAAAAACTCATTTATCCGAATGGCCACCAATACAAAAATAACCCAATTGATCTGGCGTTTGTCATATTCGGCGTCGCCGGGGGGATTGACTGGGGCGATGCGCCCGACAGTATACTTTTCCCCAGCTATCCAACCCTTGCCGCCAGCAATGGGGCCAGCCACCAGATAGTAAGCGGCTTCTGTCTGGGTCAGTTTATCGATGCTGAGTTGGATGGACAGCCTGATCCTAACGCGATGGGCGATGATAACAACCCGCTAATTGGTCCTGATGATGAGGATGGAGTGTTCTTCCTCACCCCCCTGGTTCCTGGCCAGCCCGCGATCGTCAATGTCATCGCAAGCGCAGCCGGTATGTTGGATGTGTGGGTCGACTTCAACGGCAACGGCAG
>JAPLCU010000165.1 GCA_026392045.1 Armatimonadota bacterium | reverse complement strand
TACGCACGTTTGCAAACTTTTCTTGTGTACATCAATTCCAACGTATATCATGTTCATGGCCTCCTTTGGGTCTTAACTAACTCCATTGTAGCGCATGCTACGCAAGGAGGCCACTACATTTTCATTACATCAGCATACAACCGCATATTGGTGGGGGGTAAGCGCTAACAAATAATATTTCGTTTCGGGATTTCCATTCCGCTTGACGCTCCACTCAAATCCCGAAAAACCGACACAAAGCGCTCAGGTCACGCAAAGTAGACTACGCGGCTCTTTTTGTATTCCTTTTGCGTATGCAGCACAAGGTAATCCGTGAGGCCTGCTGCTTCCGAGAGTTCCTTGATTGCAAACTCAAGCTCGGCTTCGCTCCGAGCGTGAACCATCGTGTAGAGGCCGTAGGGCCATTCGGGGTAAGTTTCACGTTCATAACAATGGCTCACGGAGGGATTATCTGCTAGAACAGGTCCAATCCTGGCAATCGTGTCGCTATCGCCACGCCAGCAGACCATCGCATTGGATTTGTAGCCTGCGCTCCTATGGCGCAAAACAGCAGCGAATCTGCGCATGGCCCCCTGCTCCATCAGTTTCTGTCCTCGCGAAAGAAGCTCTTCGACCGACATGCCAACCTGTTTCGCAAGCTCATCAAATGGCCTTTCGACCGCAGGCAGGTCTTGCTGCAGCGCGCACACAGTCTCTTTGTCCTCTGGAGTGAGCTCAAAGATCGGTTTTCGATTAGAATCTCTCGCTGGAATGGGATTGACAGCCTCTCCATCAGTCATCTTGAGAAATACGCCGACTTTGAAGACCCTGGTTGCAGGAAGCAGTAAATGCGCTTGGACACCATCAAGACTCGCCAAAGGCGCAACAGCATCAGCAACGCTCAATCCAGGCTCCACAGTGACGGTAAACCAAAGGTTAAACTTGCCCCGACGAGCGTAGCAATGGCTCACACCCGAGACCTCGGCGATAGTTTCAGCCGCAGCGTCAAGCATGTCATCTTTCACCGAAAACGCAACCAGCGCGCTCGTATAGCCCAAAGCCGCAGAATCGAATATCGCGCTGATCTGGCGGATAATCCCATCCTTACGCAGCTCAATAATGCGAGAAATTACGTCAGCCTCAGATATGCCGAGACGCTCACCTATCTGCCTATAAGGCCGAGCAACCATGGGAACCACTCTCTGCAGTTCCTCAAGGAGTTTGGCGTCCATTTCATTCATTTGCTTGTCCATAGAAGATATCATATCACATTTGGGGCCTCATAGGCACGCAAAGAGCCCGCCCAAATCGGACGAGCCCTTTTATTCAAGGTGTTTCGGGATTTGAGGGTTGGAGCACAATCTATCAAGCCATAATCCAAGCATTCAACCCAACCCGGAAATCCCGAAACCGCCGGGTACGCTATTTCGTTTCGGGATTTCCGTTCCGCTGACGCTCCACTCAAATCCCGAAACACCGAAAGCTTAATTCCTTAAGCGGCTTCTTCCTCATGCTCTAATTCCTGTTCCCAGGAATCTCGGATCTCTGTCTTGCCTACCATACGCTGTTTTGGAACACTATCTGCGCATTGCTGGCACTGCCAATCAACAAGATCACGTAGATGCTCCGGAACATTCTGGATTTCGTTTCCACACTTACATCGCATTTGATACCTCTTTCCACTGCATGTTGCCGCACCTGACCTAAACCGGCATTTGCAGTTAAGCGCGTCTTATATAGCTTCACAGTCAGAGTATGCCTGTAAGCACAACCGTACATATCTTACCCTATAGATAAGAGTTGTTAATATCCAGAATCAGGTTTTGGGCAATTTCTGGTATTTGTACGGGGAAACGCATTACTGCGGCAATTTCGAGGAATTACGATACAACCGGCCTAAATCAGCTCAATTCGTCCTTTTGCATTTTGCTCATAAGCTCATAAACGCCCTGCTTTGGGGATCGGCCTTCAAATAGAATCGCGTAAATCTGTTCCGTGATCGGCATATAGACATCATGCTTCTTGCTGAGGAAATATGCGGCTTCGCAGGTATGCATTCCCTCGGCGACCTGGCCCAGAATTGCGAGGCTTTCATCAAGCCCTTTACCTTGGCCAAGCATCAGTCCGAGCCGGTTATTTCTTGAAAGGCGGCTCGTGCTGGTGGCCATGAGGTCGCCAATGCCAGAAAGCCCGATAAAAGTCTTCGGGTCAGCGCCCAGCGCCGTGCCCAATCGGGTTATCTCCATCAGACCGCGAGTTATCAGGGTGGCTTTGGTATTATCGCCATAACCAAGACCGTCAGAAATCCCAGCGCCGATGGCAAGCACGTTCTTAAGCGATCCGCCCATCTCCACACCTATCAGATCGGTATTTCTGTAAACCCTCAGACTTGGCGATGAAAACAGCTCCTGCGCACGCGCGGCTCGTTCGGGGTTATGCGACGCGACAACAGTGGCAGTCGGCACATCATGTGCAAGCTCAACAGCCAGGTTCGGCCCCGAAAGGACAACACAATTATCCGCCGCACCAGTTCCAAGCTCTTGCGCGATAACCTCAGAGCCGCGCAGACCCGTCTTGCTCTCAAGCCCCTTCCCCGCATGCACTATCAGCACATCATCGCCGACCTTGCCCTTGATAGCGCGTATAACCTCGCGCATACCCGTGCTGGGAACCGCCAGAACCACAGTATCGCAGCCGTCCAAAGCTTCATCGAGAGATGAAGCGCTGTTCACGGTCTCAGGCAACGCCACGCCTGGCAGATATTGTGAGTTCTCACGCTCGCTCGCAATACGCTTTGCCAATTCCTCGCGCCGACTCCAAAGCCGGACCGCGTAGCCTTTCTTACCAAGAAGAACAGCCAGGGCAGTGCCCCAGCTTCCCGAACCGATTACTGCTATGCTCATATATAAAATGATATCCTCGTTCCACTTTCGGGAACAAGTTTCCCGAAAGACCATTCCTCTATGCGTTCAAATAGATTCTTGGCACGCGCTGGCTGATGTTGCAGAAGACCTCATAGGATATCGTGCCGATCATATTTGCTATGTTGGTTACGCTCAAATAATCGTATCCGCCGCCGTACAGCGTGACATCATCGCCGAGCGCCGCGCCGGGAACATCAGTGACATCGATCAAAATCTGGTCCATACACACACGCCCAACCACCGGGACTCGCTTGCCTCTCACAGCCGCTTCACCTTTGTTTGAAAGCATTCGAGAATAACCGTCCGCGTAACCTATAGGCAGAGTCGCGATATTGGATAGCCTTTTGGCCGCAAAGGTTCTGCCATAGCTTAGGGTTGCGCCGCGCTCGACCTCTTTTAAAAACACTATCTGGCTCTTAAGAGTCAGCGCCTCTCGAATCGGTATGCTTTTGATCACCTCTTGAGAGGGATAAGCGCCATAAATCATAATTCCCGGGCGGACGGCATCGAAGTCTGCCTCGGGAAACGCCAATATTCCACCGCTATTAGACGCATGCGCTATCGGAACATTTATACCAGCGCTTCGCACACCCTCCACAATGGATTTGAACAGCTCGATTTGTGCATGCGTGAAAGACCTATCAGCCTCATCTGAGCACGGAAAGTGTGTAAATACGCCCTCAATAGACAACCCCGGCAGAGCATACACCTCACGCGCTATTTCAACACATTTATCGGGTCTAAAGCCGATTCGGCCCATTCCTGTATCTATCTTAATATGCACATTGGCGCTCGTCCCTTGCTTAACAGCGGCAATAGAAATAGCTTTGGCAAGTCCCATATCACACACTGTAGCGATGATCTTATAATGCACCAGATCGCCCGCTGCGCTCGGCAACGCGCAGCCCACAATCATAATGGGTTCATCAAATCCCGCCTCGCGAAGTTCGATGGCCTCTTCCAGGCACGCCACGCACAACACATCCGCGCCGCCATCAATGCACGCCCGACTCGTCTGAATAGCGCCATGGCCATAGCCATTTGCCTTCACCGCAGGCATGATCTTAACCCCAGCCCCCACCCTGCGGCGGATGGCCGTTATATTATCTCTAATTGCCGACAAATCTACTTCGGCGTATGTTGGTCGTTGCATTATTATTCCTCAGCCACAACCCTGTTCTTCAGCACGCCGATTTTCTCAACATGCACTTCCATCACATCGCCAACCTGCACAGGCGCGATGCCCTCCGGGGTGCCGGTTGCAATTATATCGCCGGGATGCAGAGCGAAATATTGCGATATCCAGCTAATCAAAAACGGAATGCTGAAAGTCATGGAGCGCGTATTATCGTTCTGGCGAAGCTCGCCGTTCACATACATCTTCACGTCCAGTTCCACCGGCTCGCCCACTTCGTCGGGAAGCGTGATACACGGGCCAATCGGGCAGAAAGTATCTATCCCCTTAGATAAAAACCACGGGTGCGACCGCTCGGTCAGGGCTTTCTGCAAATCGCGGGCAGTGACGTCATTAAGCGCGGTATAACCCGCCACATAATTCATCGCCTCTTCTTCGGAGATATTCTCTCCGTACCTGCCGATTACTACAGCCAGCTCGGCTTCAGGATCGACCCGCGTGAGGCCATTCTTATAAACAACATCATCATCCGGCCCGATGACCGAGGTGACAGCCTTACCGAACAGAATCGGCTCTGTAGGGACGTTTGCGCCCTGCTCCCTGGCATGAGCGGGGTAATTGCGGCCAAGAGCATAAATAGCGCCAGGACGGGCAATAGGAGTCAAAAGCTCATAATCGCCTGCATCGCTCAACTCTTCCAAAAGGCCATGCGCCGCAATAAACTTTTCGACCTCGTTCAATATCTCCACATCCACCAGCCCGACCGCCAGCAGGTCTTCCATGATCCGCTACTTACCTACCTAGGTTGGATAGCTGAATGGATTTCCGCAACACCCTGCGCCCAGGAATAGCTTTCCAGGGCGATCAAATTTCCGCAACACCCTGCGCCCAGGAATAGATTTCCAGGGCGATCAAACTCAGCATGTCAGATCGTCGGGGAAATCTGTTCCCCGACGCACTTTTGGCGGATATCTGATCCGCTACTTACCTACCAAGGTTGGATAGCGGAATAAATTTCCGCAACACCCCGCGCCCAGGAATAGATTTCCAGGGCGATCAAATTTTCGCAACACCCTGCGCCCAGGAATAGATTTCCAGGGCGATCAATCAGATCGTCGGGGAAATCCGTTCCCCGACGCACGTTTGGCGGATATCTGATCCGCTACTTACCTACCAAGGTTGGATAGCGGAATGGATTTCCGCAACACCCTGCGCCCAGGAATAGATTTCCAGGGCGATCAAATTTCCGCAACACCCTGCGCCCAGGAATAGATTTCCAGGGTGATCAATCATATAACCGCCAGACAATTGCTTCAATCGCCGCGCGCGCCAATTCCAGCTTAATGCTTCTAGCTGGCGATGGCGCTTTCTTGCTTAAAATCGTGAGATCAGTGACCAATCCCCCGAGGTGACTAAGAATATCATGGACCACATCAGATTTTTCCGGAACTGCCGATAAGCACTCAGTGACAAAGTTTGCAAGCCTATGAAAATGAAAGCCCAAGTCAGCGCTGGCCGATTCTGCCATGAAAAGCTCTATTCCCTGTAATGTCAGCTCATCGCGCTCTTGTGCAGGAGTTATAAACTCAATCTTCCTGATCGGAAGCGCCTTAATATCTTCTATCTCAAGCTGCGGGTGCACAAACTTATAGCCCGTCGCGCTTCGATGGATATATTCATTCAACACTTTAGAGTTCAGCAGGCACAAAAGATAAAGCTCACTCATCCCCGGCTCACGCAGCTCAATTCCATACACTGACTGCGGAAAGACATAACCGCAGTGACCATAAGCAGCCCGATCCAGCGCGGCAATCATGCGCGATGCGCTCTTTTGCAGCACAATCTTGGTACTCACATAGCGCTCTATCGGCTTAGCAATGGCTGACAAACTAATTCTTCGCCCTTCCCACTCAATCTCATAAGGCTGCACACTCTGCCCGCCGAGCAGCATAGGATAATCGCCCGTCTCACTGTTAATAGCAGACTTCCCGATCTCCTCGCCGCGATATATCGCTTTTACATTCAGCTTCTTTAGCGGCGCAAAGGGCGCTTCGTAATTGGCAAGCGATACGTTATCGCCGTGAATCCTCCGAATAACATCTCCAAACGCCCCCTCCTCAAGCAAATATAAGAACTCATGCCGCGTCTGAGCCAGGACTGTTGCAATCCTCACAGGATACGCAAGCTCGCGCGCGGTCTGCACCGGTCTCTGAGCAAAGCTGCGCCTATCCGCCATCCTCTCAATCCTCGAAGCCTGAAATTGATAATCTTTCGAAGCAATATTTCTGCACACAGGCACTATATTAGAAACCTGCGCTTCCTCAAATGCGCCCGGAATATGCACCAGCGATATAATCGTCCAATCCTCGGCAAGCGTTTTGCGAACATCCGCTGCATTGCCCCGCACCAGCATCGGGTCAGGCAGCACCATCGAAAGCATCCCCCCAGGTCTCACAAGCCCTCCCTTAGCCGCCTCCGCAAGAAACAGCAAATAACTATCAGATTGGCCTCTGGGCGACACTCTGGCGCTATTCACCACAAGCTTGTTCTTAGATGCAATATACGGCGGATTGCCAACAACCGCATCGAACCCGCCCCTATCACCGCTAAAAACATCGGGGAAAGCAGCGCTCCAACTGAACGCATCTTCATCACCCAATGCATCCGCGCAAATCAAATGTGAATTAATCGCATCGGCAGCGCCATCCGCGAATCCCGAAGCGCCCCATACGGCGAAACGTGAAATCTCCACAGCCAGCGGGTCAATATCCACCCCGTATACGCACTGTGCCGCCAACTTAGCTCTAAATTCACTGTTGTCTGTAGATAACTCAGCTCTCTCACACAGATAATCGACACTCGCACACAGAAAATCCCCTCCGCCCATGGACGGATCAATTATCCGCAGCCCGGCGAGCCGCTCATCAGCCGAAGCTCCGCCAAGTTCATTAAGCGCGTCCTGCGCCTGCGGCCCTATCACGCTATCGACAATATATTCAACGAGATACTGCGGCGTAAAGTATACTCCACCGTCTTTACGACGCTTATGGCTCGCCTCAAGCCCCTCGCCGGTCTTAGACGGCTTTAGCGCCAGCAGCGCCTGATACACGCTTCCAAGCCAATTCAGGGGCATTGTCTCGAAGAAGATTGACCCAATGGGAGAATCATCCATAGTTTGCTGTTCGGGCGCAATCTCCGATGCGTCTGCAGAAACTGTTTCGGGATTTCCATTCCGCCTTCTGCTCCATTCAAATCCCGAAACACCACGCACACCCAGCAGCAGCGCTTTTGCGGTAGAAACAAGAGCCTCAAAAGAAAGTTCATACGAGCTATTAAGATTGAAGAGACCGATTCCTGTGGTTTCAAAGGCTTCTCGGCAAGCCTGCGCATAAATCGAGCGCCCTTGAGTATCCTCTTGCGATGCAGCGATAATGGCATCGGCAGCCTCACGAATGCAACCATAAGCTAGCCTAGATTCAGGCATACGTTCAGACGCAGCCATAACCGCCAACATACGCATCATGTGCCCGATGCTTTCCTGGAACACAGCATGGCTGCCATCACCAAGTTCAGAACGCAACCCGTACGCTGCATCAAGGCTCGCGGCGCACCTGCTCACGAACCTGTCTATTGCCTGGCCTCGATTGTTTTTATTCTTTAACACTAATTAAAGGTTATACTTCCGCACCGCTGCTTCCTTCAATAAGCTGCATTTGAGCCACAATTTATATGTTAGATAAATACTGGTAATCCATACAGCATCCATTATAGCATTCTCACGGCATAACTAAAGAGGAAGAAACAAAGCGCCCGACGCAGAGATGCGACGTGGATAAAGATGTCGGGCTGCTGTGATGTTGTCAGTGTTCAGTGTCTGTACCCAGAGTGGCGTTACCTCACGGTGACTCCGATAGGCATCGCCCGGGCGTATTCGGATTTTGATCAGCGGCAACATTTTCAGCAGCCTGGCCCCAATATTCGGGCGCACTAACTTGAGGCACAACTTAGGATCAGCCCACCTAAGCTCAATATATGAGCCCTAAGTTGCTTGCATTCACAAATAATGCAATAAGCAAAC
>JAPLCU010000069.1 GCA_026392045.1 Armatimonadota bacterium | reverse complement strand
AGAACACCAATATTACAGATTTTACGCAGCCGAATTCGCTCTCGCACTTCTATTCCTATATTCAGGAAGCGCTCATGGAGCTTGGATGTGAGCGTGAAGCAAAACTAGGCATGGCATCTGCGGCAAGATTCCAGCAGCCATCCGGCGCTGTGCCTGGTTACAGCAATGTTAACTGGATATGCTCGACTGGCCTTGCACAGCTCGCGCAGGTTTGGTATATGCTCGGAGAGATAGACCGCGCAGACGCGGCGATGTCTTTCCTGGAGCTGATACAAAACCCCAGCGGCGGCTTCTTCGGATCTTACGGAGTGGGCGCGGAATACTTCCCATCAGAAGAGATTTCATGGGCTGCAAAATATACCATCGAAGCCTGCCAAAGGCAAATTTCCGCTCATTTCGACCAAACCGTGCAGATTTACGACAGCAACATAGATGCATCAGACGGCAGAGTGCAGGCCGTGATCAATAAACTCGGAGACTTAAACGGCAAGCGCGTCCTGGACGCAGGCTGTGGCAAGGGCAGGTATTCAACAATTCTCAAAAAGCTCTACCCAACAGCCGAAATCACAGCCATGGACATATCCTCTGAGATGCTCAAGCACATTCCGAGCGGCATCAACAAAACGCAGGCTGGAATCCTCGCGATGCCTTTCGCAGACAAGCGCTTCGACGCGGTCATCTGCATTGAAGCGCTGGAGCACGTCGTTCGCATCGACGAAGGCATCCAGCAGCTTGCCCGAGTCACCGCGGACGGCGGCACGGTGTTGGTCATAGACAAAAACGTTGAAATGCTCGGCGCGCTCCAAATGCCCTCATGGGAAAAATGGTTCAGCCGCACCGGACTAATGGACGAGATGACAAAAGCCGGGCTGATCGCCGATTCGGAATTCATAAGCCACTCAGGCAACAGCAGCCCGGACGGCCTCTTCATCTGCTGGACAGGCAAAAAGGCTCCGAAAACACGCAGCATCAAAGTGAGCAAAATCGAGACAACTAAAAGACTCAAAATCGCCTATTACGGCAATTGCTGGATGACCAATGTTGGGGAAGCCTTCATTGGCCATGGAACTGCTGAAACAGGCGATGCCGGAAAGCGATGTTATCTTCGTTACGCCGATGTCGCGTTATTACAACAACGCCATGCGCCTGCAATCGTCCAACACGTCAGCTTCCCAAGAGCAAAGTTACCAAAGCGCAGCGCACCTGGGGCAATACATAAACACGGATGTATTTGTCATGAGCGGGATGTTTGCCACTGAAGAGTTTATACGCACAGGCAGCGCAGCATATTGGGTCAACGAATTTCTACAGACTCACCCTGAAATGAAAGTGCTCCTCATGGGCGTTGGCGGCCAGCAGTATAACGAGAGAGAAACTTCTGTGTTTCTTGATTTCATAAAGCAAAAAACCAATCTCGCAGGCTTTATCTCAAGGGACAACGAGACCTACAAATCCTACAAAGACCTGCTGTCGAATTGCCACCCGGGCATAGATTGCGCGTTCTTTGTCAGCGATGTCTATAACCCGGTCGGCTTTGCTTCTAAAGATTATGTCATATCGACATTCAACAACATGCCCGAACCGGCCTTAGTAAAGTCTCTGAACTGCGACGTCATACGCCCGGAGCACATGTTCTATGGCGCGAAATACGATGACAGCATAGAGAATATCTTTATCTCCGATGCTCCATACGATTACCTTTCATTATATGCAAACGCCAAAGAAGTGCATACCGATCTGGTCCACGCAACAATTGTGAGCCTCGCATACGGCACAAAGGTCAAGTATTATCACGACTCCAAACGCTCCTTCGCGTTCGAAGCAGTTGGAGCTATAAAGGACGACCAGGGTTATCTTTATGTGCCAAGAGAAACGCTCCAGGCAAGAAAACAGGCTTTTATTGAATCCGTCAGGAAATCACTATTGAGTTAGATTCATGTCACCCTGAACTCGATTCAGGGTCTGTGTTAGATGCTGAATCAAGTTCATCATGACTAGCACACATCGTGCTTCGGGGCAAAAAGCGCCCGCGAAGCATCGCTGAAAGGGAAAAAAATGCAGTTCAACCAAACGACAATCGAAGCAAAGACAAGATTGCTGGATTCAATATTGAGCAAGACAGATGTCCTTGAGAGCGTTCTGAACGACTTTGCAAACAATCGCGAGGTAGCTTATCAGACCATTCCAAGGCCATGGAATCCCGGCGGCGGCTCAACACTTTTCCACGTGACCGTCGGCAAAAAGCATTACTTCCTCAAAGCAAAGGCCACGCAACTGCTGGTGGAAAGCAAGCTGGAATCGGAAAAGAGCTTCAGCGAAATCCCATCGCTAAAAAACGAGCATGAGTTCATTCAGCGGCTAAAAAGCCTTTCCGAAAACTTCCCGCAATACTCACATTACATTGAAAAAGATGGACACAGCTTCTTGTTCCTGGAATATCTTACTCCATTCGAGACAGCCGCAAGCTTGATGTCATCGTCTGAGCTTGTTGAAGTTTACAGGCAAATCGAGGCCGCTGCGGGCGTTATGTTCAGCAGCGACGTTATCCACACCGATATTCATGAGAAAAACATCGCGTGCCGAGGCAAAACGCCGATCATAGTGGACTTTGAAGAAGCCCGCACTATACATCAAAACACTCCGTTCGAGCAGTCGCTGGACGTCATCGGCAGAAACAGCTATGGCGACGTTGGGTCTATGCCGGATGCGCCGGGGCGAATCGCAGGCCGCACATGCCTCACTCGCCTCAAGGCTGTATTCGATGCTTTGGTGATCAGCAAACTCGATACATTGGTAAAAGAGTGCAATTTTGACGCTGCGTCTTGCCCGTTCCTGACCACTCTGGACCACGGCAAAGACGAGCGCATTTATCAATCCATCGTATTGCCCGGCATATCCATTGCGGGCCAGCGGCCGGTGGAAGACAAGCGCGCAGATCAGATAGCGGCCATTGCGGATCAGGTTTTGGACGGTCAATTCACATATCTGGACATTGGCTGCAATCTCGGCCGATTCAACATCGAAATGGGCGCGCGCAAGAATGTGCGCAGGTCAATCGGTGTGGAAGCGTTCGACAAATACGTGGAAATGGCAGGGGTGCTGGCGTTCATTCATGGTTTGAACAACACGCAGTTCATTCAGGCTGAATGCGGAAACCACAGCCTATACGAGCTGATCGGCGGGGAAGTGGATTTGGTGACAATCTACTCAGTTTATCACCACATAAGAAACAAAAAAAAGTTCCTCACCGACCTCAAAAAGCTCAATCCCAAGTGCCTTATGCTCGAAATGGCGGTTCAGCCGGAATGCTACGATGGCAAAACCTGGCAGGACGAAATTCAGATCATCGCGAAAACAATGGGCATGGTTCACATCAATGTCGTTGGGCAAAGCAGCGACTACCACAGGCCGATAGTGGTTGTCTCAGCCGAAGCAATAGACCAAAAAGCACAGCCCGCGAAGATCCAACCTCGCCAGATCAATAAGCACAACGGCCCGAAAGTTTCCGTGGTGCTGCCGACTTATAACAGAGCGCAGCAGTTGCCGAGCGTCATTAGCAACGTCTTCGCGCAGACTTTCCAGGATTTCGAGCTGATAATAGTCAACGACGGCTCTACTGACGGCACCGCCGAATATCTCTCGACGATAAAGAACCCGAAAATCAGAGTGATCAACCAGGCCAACACCCGCTTGCCAGGCGCACTTAACACAGGTTTTGCTGCCGCCGGCGGCGAGTATTTCACCTGGATTTCGGATGACAACTACTGCTCGCCGATATTCCTCGAAGCGCTGGCAGCGGCGCTCGACGCCAATCCCGAGTGCAGATTCGCATATTCCGCGTTTGCGTGGATAGATGGCACCGACCGCATCTTAGGCATCCAAAAAGACCAGAATTTAAGCTACAACAGCATCTTGGCTGCAAACCCCGGCATTGCTGCATTCATGTATACGCGCGATTGCCTCGAAAGCGTAGGCATCTACGACACATCCATCGAAGGCGCTGAAGACTGGGATATGTGGCTCAGAATTACCGAAAAACACTCTTCGGTATACGTGCCGGAAATTCTCTACTATTTCAGAGTCCATGACAAGAGCATGACATCATATATGCCCGACAAAATCAGACAAGCCTGCCGAACCACGTTCGAAAAATCACTCGGCATGCTGAGCTCCGTCGAAGCACGCTCTGATAATAGCCTCAGTTTGGAGAGACTATTCCCGACGCTCAATAGCTGCAAAGATTTGCCGAGTGCTAAGTTCCACGGGTGTTTCGACCTCGGAACCAGGCTGCTTGGCTCGTCTTTCGATGCGTCTGGAGAAGCGTGCAAACTGCTGGAAACAGCGCTGACGTTCGCGCCTGGCGCAGAGACAGTCGAAACCAATCTCGCCGTGGCCTATGCAAGGCTCGGCAGATGGGCAGATGCCGAAAAGATCATCCAGCGCCTGAAAAACACAAACAATCAGCAGGTTCGCTCAATTATTGATGGAATAATAAAAGCGCAGCAGGAAAACAACCCGGCCACACTTTGGCAAACACCGCTCTTCACGCTTGACAAGGCTAAATGTGAGCTTTTCATTAAAGAACGAGCGCTAATAAAAACGCATTCTCTTACGGCTACTTATCACGAAACTCCCGTTTCGCAGAAATCAGATACACTGCCCGAGGCAGCGCAACCTGCACCCAAGAAAGCGCTTAAAATTGCCACAATCGAGTCCGCTGCGAAGGAGCCGCAGACGAAGAAACCACTGCGAGTCACTTATCTCATACACAACATACTCGGCGTCACAGGCGGCAATCGCACACTCCTCCAGCACATAGATGCTCTGATTGACTTCGGCCACGCAGTTACAATTGTCACCTACTCAGGGAAACCGGAATGGTGCAATGTGCGGGCGAATGTGATCCAGGTCCCTCGTAATCAAAAGATGGCGGGTTATGTACCCGAAAGCGACGTCGTGATCGCCACCTATTTCCTGAATGCTATAGAATTCTCCTCCATAAACGCGCCGGTGAAAATGTATTACGCGCAAGGCGACCAGTTGATTTTCGAGGATGCGAAAGTATCCAACGCGTCCATTGAAATTCAGAATCAACTGAAGGAGACCTCCCGCAGTTCGTATCTTATGCCTGGGGTCAAGTTTATCCCCAATTCGCACAATCTGGCCTCCGCGGTGGAACGTGACTGCGGGCGCAAGATGGACGGCCTGATCCCTGTGTGCGTCGATCAGAGCGTTTTCAAGCCGCTTGGCCGAGAGGCTGGCGTTCCCAACTGGAGAATCCTTATTGTTGGCCCGGACATCACCGGCTACGAGCGAGAACCGCTGACATTCAAAGGTATAGCTGAAACCAGGCGCGCCCTGGAGATACTCAAAGAGAGAAACAGAGATTTTACCGCGATCAGGATATCAAACACGCCGCCAGAGATCTTCCGTGATTTCGAATGTGAGTTCTACACTGTTCCCTCAGAAGAGGCCAAGACTCAGATTTACGGCTCATCAGACATACTGATCTACGCCTCGCACTACGACTCATGCCCAAGGCCTCCGCAGGAAGCGATGGCTGCCGGAATAGCTGTCGTTTGCACCGCTACCACCGGCGCAAAAGAATACTGCGTGGATGGCGAAAATAGCCTGCTGATACCCATCAACTCACCTGAGAGCATCGCTGATGCAGTTGAGCGGCTGATGGATGACGCCGACCTTCGCAACAAGCTCATCAATGGCGGGCTCGCCACTGCCGCCGCATATCCCAGGGAGAGAGAATGGATCGAGCTGGAATCTTTGATGTATAAGTTCCTTGACGAATCTAAATCTGCTCCCCAAGGGACGGGCGATGTCGCTGCGATGGTAGAGCAGGCGATGCAACTCGCAGCGCAAGGCGACACCAAATCGGCGCGCAAAATGCTTTGGAAAGCAACCGAAACCGACCCGAACTACGCGCCTACCTATTATAATCTTGCATCTCTGCTTGTCAGAGATGGTCACATCGTAGAAGCATCCGAGCATGCTTGCCGCGCCCTTGAGCTGGACCCATCGGACGCAGGAGCAATCGAGATATTGCAAAAGACTCAGACGCTGCTTAAAGCCATCAAGCCTGCGCCGAAGTCGAAAGCCAGGAAAACCGCCCAGCAGCAGGGGCCGACGCAGTCGGATATCGATTCCCGCCTGAGACGGGTAAATGCCCTACTGGCTGCCACATACATTCAGCCTAAATCCGAGATCAAGGAATCTAAGCCAAGTGTATCACTCTGCATGATCGTTCGTGACGAAGAGGCTTTCCTTGCAGACTGCCTCAAGAGCGTTAAGGGCTTAGTGAGCGAAATAATTATTGTGGACACTGGTTCCAAGGACCGAACAATCGAGATAGCCAAATCATCAGGCGCGAATCTCCAATCATTCAAATGGAACGGCAGCTATTCCGATGCCCGCAACCATGCGTTGAAGTTCGCGACCGGCGATTGGATTCTCAGCCTGGATGCGGACGAGCGGCTCGACAAGAACTCGATATCTCTTCTCATCGAAGCTCTAAAAAGCGCTTCCGCCGATGCGTATGACCTTACTATTTGCAACTACCTCACCGAAGGGCAGCACCCAGAGGTCGAGATTTCCACGGCTTGCCGTCTTTTCAGAAACCGCCCCCAATATCGTTTCAAGGGCAAAGTGCATGAGCAGATCGGGCAGTCTATAATTGATGCAAACGGAAAAACTGAGCGCTGCCAGGCCGCGATATATCATCACGGCTACAAACCGCAAATTGCAGAGCAGCGCAAAAAGCATGCAAAATATGTCGCGCTCCTGCGCAAGGAAGTAGAAACCAATCCTAACGACTTCTATTTCCTGCATCATCTCGGCGCCGAGCTCGCAGGCCACGGCAAGCACAAAGAAGCCATACCCGTATTGGAGCAGGTAATTAAACTGCTTCCACGGGGACATAACTTCGCGCCGCTCGCCTATGCTCGCCTGGCCGAGTCCTTGATGGTCACCGGCAAAAGCGGCGAAGCTCTCAAGACAATACAGAAAGCGGAAAAGCAGCAAATCGCGCACCCGCAGCTCAGCTATGTAAAGGGCAATATCCTCAGATGCCTGGATCGCAACGATGAAGCGGCGGCGGCGTTTGAGACAGCTATGGCTATCGGACGCAAGGGAATCTGGGAAGGCGACACTGCCGCCTATGGCTACAAGGCAAATCTCGGTCTGGCGGCGGCATGCATTGCTCTGGGAGACAGGGCAACCGCCATCGAGCACATTCAATCGGCCCTGAAAGCCAGACCGGACAATAAAGACGCCAAAGACCTGCTCGCGAAAGCGAAAGCTCTCGTCGGGGAACGGATTTCCCCGACGATCTCACGGATTTCCCCGACGATCTCACGGCCAAAGACCCGCAAGCAGCCTAAGCTCTCTCTTTGCATGATCGTGCGTAACGAAGAAAAGTTCATCGCACAATGCCTCGACAGCGCGAAGGACATAGTGGACGAGATGATCATTGTGGACACCGGTTCAACCGATCGCACCATCGAGATTGTGAAATCCTATGGCGCGAAGGTATACGAGTTCCCCTGGAACGACAGCTATGCCGATGCCCGAAACGAATCTCTAAAGCACGCCACCGGCGATTGGATTCTCTCGCTTGACGCGGATGAAGAAATAAGCAAAGAAACCGCTCCGATGATTCGCGAGACAATTGCAGACCCTCATTATGACGGTTACGCCCTGCTATTCAAGAACCCAATGGACGACGACAAAAGCAGCTTGGATATGACGGTGCATTATGTTTGCCGTTTATACAAAAATAATCCCAAGTATCGTTATGAGAGCAAGATTCACGAGCACATCGAGCAATCGATAAGACGCGACGGGGGCACAATGAGTATGCTGCCTATCGTGATCATGCACTATGGCTATAATCCATCCGTGGTGCGGGAGCGCGGCAAACACGAGCGTTACGTTCGCATGCTGACGCTCGAAGTTGACGAAAACCCGGACAGCGTGTTCTATCTGCACCATCTTTCGTCGGCGCTGTGTGCTGGAAGAGAGTTTGAAAAGGCAATCCCTTACCTTCAGCACGCTTGTGACGTTGTCCAACCAAAAGACGCATTCGCGCCGATCCTTTTCGCTCACCTGACGAATGCGCTTCGTGAGGTCAACAAAATATCTGAAGCGGTTGCCACGGTCCAACGCGCGGAAAAACTCGGAATCAAATCTCCGCAGCTCCACTTCTGCAAAGGCAGCGCATTGGTTGCCTTAAACAGACCTGCCGAAGCAATAGATGCATTCGAAGAGGCCATCAGAACCGGACGTGGGGTCGACTGGATAGGCGATGCCACAACCGTCAGTTACAAGGCTGATTTCGGCTTGGCATCAGCATATTTCCAGATGAAAAACTACGCCAAAGCAATCGAATATGCCGAACTGACTCTTGCTCAGAAACCCGGCAATACATCATCGCTGGAATTACTGGTGAAAATCTACGAAGCAACCGGCGACCTGCCAAAGATGGAGAAATGCTTGCTGGAGTTACACAACCAAAACCCAACCGAAAAAGGATACATAATCTGCCTGGGCGATACTTGCGAACGCCAGGGGCGCTTCGCAGACGCAATCAAATACTTTGAATCGATCATAAGCATTAGCGAGGAAAAAGCCACTCTCAGAGTAAAACTGGGCAGCTTGGCGGAATCACAAGGCAATCCCGAAGAAGCCCGCAAGCATTACGAACGCGCAATAGAGCTGGACGCTGACGCCCCGGACACTTACAACGCCCTCGGTATGCTCTACAACACACAAGAAAAATACAAAGAAGCGCTGGATTGCTTCAGCAAAGCAATCGAGGTGGCGCCGAACTATACCAAAGCCCACTTCAACGCCGGCGACGTTCTCTATTCAACAGGCAACTATCAGCAGGCGGCAGAACTATATACAAGCGGCCTTGCTCTGGACCCGAACTACGCCCCGGCATTTCTAAGGCTCGGCAATTGCTACTGCCAAATGAACGCCTTCGATGCCGCCGCTATAGCTTACAAAAAAACTCTGGAAATCCAGCCGAATAACACAGACGCGGCAAACAACCTTGCCCTGGCCGAGGACATGCTCTGCGCAAAAGCAGCCTAAAACCAGGGAACAGGGAATAGAATGTTACAGAAGGAAAAGAAGGGATGCCGTTATTGAAAGGCCACGTTCGTGCGCAACTTATAGACTCGCTAGTAAAGCGTTGCTTTGATCCAGTCTACTATTGTCTGTGCGCACCTCAGGTGGACTTGGGCGGATTTGCGGTCGTAGTTTTGGGATGGCACGCTGCCGACTGCTTCCGGGCTGCGGCTGGCCAGGAACTCTGGGTTGAGCTCGGCGGCGGCGTTCATTATCTCGAGTGGAGCATCCAGGCTGTTGCACATTTGTATTAGGTTGTGGCCGCGAGGGATTTTATTCTCTCTTTCTATGGTGGCTGCGCGAAGCGCCATTTCGGCGGCTTGCTGTGCAAAAAACACGCTTGCGAAATATACGCCCGCATCCAACAGGGTCACTGATGCCGCATAATTTGCCCTTGCCTGCGCCCAACATGCCTCACCCATTCTTTTCATACTAGTCCCGCCTTCGCGTTCCATTCATTCGCACTCCGTTCAGTCTTGATGTGTTCTTACCCCTCAGACATATTCATCAATACGGCTCAAGTTGTTATACCCCAGCTCACTCTTCGTGAGAAAACAAGATTATCTAGCATCCTGAGCTCCGTCGAAGGGCGCGGTCAAGTCTAGTTAGGTGTCACTTCGCAGCCGCATACTTCGACGTAGCTCAGCATGCTCACATCGTACTCATCAACTGTGAGTTCTTACATCGAGACAGGTGGTTTGTATGGGCTGCGCGATTCGTGTTATAATTGAGGTTGTAAGTATTATGATTAGCAAGTTCTGAGGTGAAATGAATGCCTACGTATGCGTATCGATGTAAGAACTGCGAGCACCAGTTTGAAACCATTCAGCGGATGATCGACGATCCGCTCACGGCGTGTCCTGAGTGCAAGGGCGTTATAAACAGGTTGCTTTTCCCGCCTGCCATATCATTCAAAGGTTCGGGATTCCATGTGAATGATTACCCGGATACCATATCTATGGTAAGCGGAACCAGCAGCAAATCGATGGCTGCAGAAACATCGTCAGAACCCGACAAATAAAGCGGTAAGTTTAGCGCAAAATAAAACAGCCAGGCTATTGAGGCCTGGCTGTTGTTTTTTTATCAGTTTTTTGCGGATATTACTTTGCTGAAGCTGTAAGGGAAACATTCGTGCTGTTGGCTATAGCAAGCGCCTGCTGATAGACCTGTGCATTGATTATCATTCGGCCATTGGCTATATACGGCGCTGATTCGATCTTCATCTCTTTGCCGTTTACCAGAGCGATGTCGCTTCCAACTGTCAACTCCAGTTCCATATTGCCCACATAAGCGGTCGCGGCGTGGTTTTGGGCATCCCAGAAGAGGATGCCGCCGCCATTGTTGACTAAATCTCTCACTTTGGCTTTGCCGGAAACCGGAAGAACTCTCTTCTCGAGCTTTGCGCTGTGTTCGATTTTCACTGTTGTGCGAGACTGAAGATGAGATTTCACTTTTGCCCTGGCGTTTGCGTCAGCGACGTAAGGCGCTAGGTCGGGTTTGGCAAGTGACGGTGTCTTGGGCGCGAGCGCGATGCGCTTTCCAACCGATGCGCAGCCCGCCTGGCTGGCAGCGCGTAAATTGGCTGATTGCCCAGTCACCGAGGTCTTGCTCGGAGCGGAACTGATCGGGTCTGAGAGCATTTCGGCTGCGATGCTGCTTGCAGGGCTGAGAAGACCCTTGGGCATATCGTTTCTAAGATCAGGAGCCTTGGCCATAAGAATCGGCAAGGGGTTGCTGACGCTCGACGCCGCTTCCAGCTTGGGTTCTAAGGCTGTGCCGGAAGATGATGCAATGGAATGCTCAGATATTATTTCGGGCACGATAGTTGAAGGCGCAGCGATTGGCGCAGCGGATACCGCAAGAGGCGCCAACTCGGCTGGCGGCCTGGAAGCTATAATGATCGGTTTCAAGACGATAGGTTTCGTTGGAGCGGATATCTTCGCAGGCGCGCTTACGGGAGCCTGAACAGTTTTCGGCGCAGATTTAATAACGGGCTTTGCCACAGGCTCCGCGATAGGGGTTTGTGATCGTCCGGGGAATTTGTCCTGTGATCGTCCCGAAAGCTTTCGGGACGGACGTTTCGCGGCTATTGGCTGGGCAGCGGCAGGCTTCGCGGCGGTCGTGAAAGCTTTCGGGATGGAATCAGCTACGCGAGCCGCCTGAGTCTTTGGCGCTTTTACCGCGGCAGGCGCAACTTTTGCCACTGGAGCGGCAGTTATGATCTTCGATGGTGATCGTCCGGGGAATCTGTCCCCGGACGTCGATGTGCCGTCATCTTCACTCGGCGCGATTTTATCGTTTGGCGTGATGTCAACCGAAGTGACTACAGGAAGATCGACGTTATTGTTGAAAGTAACATTGACCACGGACGGGTTGCTCTTGTTGCCGGCGCCGTCATAAGCGAAAGTTTCAAGCTCGTGGCTGCCGTTTTTGTATGTGGTGGTGTCCAGAGCGTAAACATAAGGAGCGCGATTCTTGATAAGCTTCAGGGAATCGTCCACAAGCAGGCTCACAAGCGGCGGCTCGCCGCTATCGTCGGTGGCTTTGATCTTGATATCAGATGTGCCCTTAAGCACGTCTCCTGATTTGATGCCCATAAACGTGACTACCGGCGGATCCATATCGAAAGCCGATGAGCCGACCGTGCCGGTGCTTGTTACCTTTGAAAGCAACTGGTCCCCTGAATATACCTTTACGATCAGGTCATGCGGGCCATCTGAAAAACGCGCAGTATCCCAGACGAATGAGCAAACTCCACGCGTGTCTGGATGAATAAGATACTTGCGGGCGTGCATTTTACCATCCACCCAAAGTTCCAGGCTGGTCACTTTTTGATCCGACTGAGTATTATATCCGACCGCGACTTCAACCGTTCGCACCGTTATCCGCTGCCCGGGCGCAGGCGACAGCCAATTCACCATGGCAGCTTCAGCGGCAGTCGCCAGAGAAGGCGCCATCATCGCCATCGTAACGATCATACTAATAGCTCGTCTTGTTCTTTTCATCTATACACGCTCCTATGGATAAGACACCATTCAAACTCTACCATACCGGACGAGATAAGTCAATTTATTTGATGAGTTTTTCTGATAAGTTGTAAGCGCTCACTCATGATCTTGGGTGGCCTCCGGCCCCTGAACAAGAAGCTCTTCTTATTTGATTGCAGAAGTGATCGAATAGTTCCCGGATAAGACTTCGAACATCTCCGCGCCTGGAATTGCGGGCGTTACAGGTAAAGAAGCGCTACAAAAACCTGGTATAATTACCAGTTTTTTCAGTAGTAATCGCAAATACCTAAAATACCTGTTGACAAAATTAGCGGGGGGGTACACATAATCGCTGAGCAATTAACCGGGACATTTTCCCTGAGCAATAACAGGGCAACGCGGTCTACGTGTTGCCTCACGAGAAAATCGTACCGTAGCTCATATTTTTGCCTCATCAAAAACCGTACCGTATGATGAGCCGAATATTGTTACTCAATAAGTGTATCATAAAGCTGGGAAACGAGTTCATTTATATCTCGAATGAGTGCGACCGGGTTGAGTTGGCGGAATGTGTCATTGAGATGCTTGGCTATGTATTTTGGTTTGTCCTTTCGGCTAAGAAGTCGCTGTACAGGAGTTTGTGCCGTATCGTATTTCTTGGTTACCTTGGCTCCGATCCGCGTCTTCGAGATGAGTTTCTGGGATGGCTGGAAGTAGTTCTGGTAGAACGCGAGTAGGCTTTCAATGCGTTTTATGATGTCGAGTTGCTCGTATGTATCGAATCTGCCATAGCCGATCATCTTGCGTATTACGTCCCAGTTCTTTTGTTCTATATGAGCCGAATCATTTTTCTTGTAGGGTCGACTTCTTGTGAATGTAATTTGCTCGCGTTCACAATAGCGTTTCAGATGAGCGTTGATGAACTCGCTGCCATTGTCTGAATCGATACCTAGAATCCGAAACGGCAGCGATGGCTTCACTTCATTGATGGCATCGACACAAAAGCGTTCGCTACGGCCCATGAACGCTGTAGCTACTGTCCATCCGGTGGCAATATCGGTCATATTGAGCGTGTTGATGTATTCGCCGCGATTGGCGTCGCCACAGTGAGCAACCAGGTCGATTTCTAGGAATCCTGGTTTGTCTTCAGTCCAATCGGCAAATGTGCGGATGGGGATCTGGTGTTTGAGGAGTGTGCCGGGCTTTGTTGTGGAACGTCCTTTGAGGACGAGACCTTTCCTGGCTGGAGCGAGAAGTCTGTCGATGGTGGCGGCGCTGACTGCGAGAATTAGGGCTTCATCGTTCTTTGACAGCTTGATCTCTTTGTGCCGCTTGAGGCTCTTTATGAGTTCGGGCAGGAATGGCTTGAGCCTTTTGCCGCATAGAAAGTTGGATGCGGTCCAGACGAACTTAAGGGTTTTGTAGAGATGGGCGTAGCGCGATGGGCGCAGGCGCGCGATCTTCTTCTTCGAAACATGCCGACCGTTTAGAAGAGTTATGGCGTGCTTGCGAGAATAGCCGGTGGATTCGATTATGTTATTAAGGGTACGCGTCTTTTCTGCTTTGCTTGCTCGCACATAAGGCTTGCGGAAGTGGCGAATAATCTCGTTCTTAGTCTGATGGGTCATTGATGCGTCCTCCTACAGAAATAGCATCGGCACATCAGGGTTTCGGTACGATTCTTAAATGAGGCAACGATTCATTTTCGGTACGATTTTAGATGAGGCAACGCGGTCTATTGACTTATCCGGCATATACGCTATCATGGAAGCTGAGCTAGGCGTATGTTGCGATAGCTGCCTGGCCGGCGCTAATAAGCGTACATACTTGTGAACGGAGATAGGTAATTGCAATATAGGAAATTTGGAAAGACCGGCGTATCGCTATCGGTTCTAGGATTTGGCGCGATGCGCTTGCCTAAGGATGAGGACGAAGCTGTCCAGTTGATGCAGCGTTCGTTTGAGCTTGGAGTCAACTACCTCGATACCGCCGTTATTTACGGTGAGAGCGAGCGTATCTGCGGTAAGGCGTTGAAAGGCTGGAGGGACAAAGTATATGTCTCTACCAAGAACCCTCTCTGGGGCGATGAGTATAAAGAAGAGGGCTGGTGGGAGCGTTTTGAAGGGTCGCTGCAGCGCCTCGATATTGATTGCATTGATTTTTATCAGGTGATTCATGGTCTGAGCTGGGATACTTACACCGGCTATTTGCAGGAGCGCGGCGGTATGGATCTGATCAGAAAGGCCAAGGAGCAGGGGATGATCAATTATGTTTGCATCTCTTGCCATGATACACCCGAGAATATGATCAAGCTGATCGATACCGGCGAGTTCGCTGGTTTGACCATTCAGTATAACCTTCTTGACCGTGTTAATGAGGAAGTTATTGCTTATGCGCACGAGAAGGGTGTGGGCATAATTATTATGGGTCCTGTCGGCGGCGGCAGGCTCGCGGGACCTGGTTTGAAGCTCAAGGATACGATTCCGGGCGGCGTGAAGACCTCCGCTGAGCTGGCATTGCGGTTTGTTATCTCGAATCCTGGCGTGACCAGCGCAATTTCCGGCATGAGCGAGATGTCTCAGCTATTGGAGAACGTGGAAGTGTGCAGCCGCGAAGAATCGCTGAGCGCTGACGAGAAGATTGCCATCGAAGCGGCCCTTGAAGAGAACAAGAAGCTCATGGAGCTTTACTGCACCGGTTGCAAATACTGCATGCCGTGCCCGAACAACGTCAACATCCCCGCCAACTTCAGATATATGAATAATCACAAGGTCTGGGGCCTCACCGAGAACGCAAAAAAAGGTTACGACAGCCTCAGCAATCCTGAGAATGTTGAGTGGGGCAACAAGGCATCGGATTGCACCGAATGCGGTGATTGCGAGCCCAAGTGCCCGCAGAATATCAAGATTATGGAGCAGCTCAAAGAAGTCGCAGCGGCTTTGGGCAGCTAAAAGAGAAGTGGAAAGTGGAAAGCGGAGAGCAGAAAGCCCGGAAGGGAAGGGACTTGGCTTTCCGCTTAGCGTTATGCCGGTTAGTTTCGGGATTTCCATTCCGCCTGCGGCTCCATTCAAATCCCGAAAGACCGAAGTAGATGATTACAACAATCTGGTTATAGTTCCCTTCAGTTCTCCGGTATGCTATAATTGCCAAAAGGACATCCTTCCTGCGAACCACTTCGCTAATTGCGGACCAATTGGTCTAAGGATAAAATAATCAAGGAACATTTACATGATTAATTATCAAAAAGCTTCGTTAAAAGATATTAACGAGATAACAGAGCTTTTAACAAAATTTGAAGGTGATCGTAAAGATATTTCTGCAAATCAATTTATACTTGCAAAAAATGGTGATAGGTTAATTGGTTGCATCAGAATAAAAGAACTGGATAAAGACTGTTTAGAATTAGCCAGTTTGGTAGTAATGCCTGAATATAGAAAACAAGGAATTGGCAGTCAATTAGTTAAGACAATTTTATCAAAGGAAGGAAGAAGGCCAATATATTTATTATGCTCAGCGCAACAACAAGGCTTTTATGAGCAAAATGGTTTTGAATTGATAGATACCGGCGTCTTACCTACAATTCTTAAAAATGAATATCTACGTATTATTAAATTACCGTATGCGCAAAATATAAAAGTTATCGCGATGAATTATCGATAGTTCTCAACATAATGGAATCACTTCTTTTTCGTATGCTGATGTAATGAAAATGTAGTGGCCTCCTTGCGTAGCATGCGCTACAATGGAGTTAGTTAAGACCCAAAGGAGGCCATGAACATGATATACGTT
>JAPLCU010000114.1 GCA_026392045.1 Armatimonadota bacterium | reverse complement strand
GCGTTTCTCAGAAGAACTGGCGGCTCAGGCGGCAAACCCTTACATTGGCAAATACAAAGTACCGCTCCCCAGCAATCCGCTTATTGGGATGGGATGTGATACAACAATAACCGCCTGGTTGACTCATCTTCGAAGCGAAGCCAATCTTTCTCTGCTGCAAACAGAAATAGCCCTGCGCAGATATAACGTCGACAACGGCCGCTACCCAAATAAACTAGAGCAAATCTCACCGAAATATCTTAAAACTGTGCCAATAGACCTGTTCGGGGGCAAACCTCTGCGCTACATATCAATCAATGCAGGCAAAACCTTCAAGCTTTACAGCATCGGCCCTGATCTCAAAGACAACGGCGGCGCGGGTGTCAAGATTAGAGAATGGACGACTGCGGGCGATCTCGTGCTAGGTCAAGGAGAGAAATAAGATGACCGAAGAAATTAATTCAAAATCAAAATCATTCCTTATGGGTTGCGGCATTGCTGCGCTGATACCTGTTTTGCTGCTTATTCTTACTGCGGTGATATTCACAGTCAACAACCGCCCGCCTAAAATCGCCATCCCCAGCCACAGCGTGCCGAAAGACAATGGTTGGGATAACTTTGTGTTAGCCGGAAAGATGGTGTCAAGAACCGGCCATGCTCTCGCACTCGTTGAGTTTCGCAAGGGCTTGTCGAAGTCATGTGTGCACCCTTGTGTTCGTAAACTGCTCGGTTCTAGTGGTTTTTTGGAATACTACAGTGGGTTTCGAGGACTTGGTTACGCCCTCAGCGACGAGGCGACCTATTACGCGATGAAAGGCCAGTATGGCCGCGCCACGGAGAGCCAATTGGATTGTATCGAGCTAGGTGTGAGTATCGCCAATAAGGGTCCCATTATCACCGACATGGTTGGTCATGCCATAGTATTGATCGGAAGTAAGAATATCAAAGGCAATCTGTCCAAGCTAACACCAGAGGAGCTTGCGCGCGCCGCCAAGCATCTTGAACGCATTCAAAAAGACGCAGTGCCATACAGCGAGGTAATTTTGGAAGAAAGTTATGTTACTGCTGCTCAGAACGTCGATATCTTTACCAAACCAGAATGCAGAAGGGCTATCAGCAAACCAGGCTATTGGGCAACATGCGCCTCACACGTGGATACCGGCTCAGGAGCAGCTAAATTCATTCAAGGCATCAAGTTTGCGTTGACCAACAAATCTGCAGCGATCAAAAGCTACCTGGCCTATTCAAAGGCACTGGCCGCTGAGGCAAAGAAGCCATATACAGGCAAATCCAATGTGCCGGTTCCAGGCAATCTTATCGCCGAGCTGGAGGGGCAGAACGCTTTACGCAGCAGATTGCCTCATCTGGATTATGAAGCTAACATACTACTGATCCAAACCGAAATAGCTCTCCGCCGTTACAATGCAGATAACGGCCGCTACCCAGCCAAGCTAGATCAGCTCGTCCCGAAGTACCTCAAGAGCGTGCCGATAGACCCATTCGGAATCGGCAAACCCCTGCGCTACAGCGCACCGCTCAAGATTGGCAAAAGCTTCAAGCTCTACAGCCTGGGATTCAACCTGATAGATGATGGCGGAAAGCCGCCAATAGATAAATACGACCGCGAGAGCGGCGATATCGTGCTGGGACAAGAATACTGACTTTTGCCAAATACAAGGCTGGCGTTACTTTCCGGTTAATATGTCTCATTTCGCTTGACTGATACGCAGGAAGCTTCTAACATGATGTTGCTTGACGATTGGAGAGTATCATGCGCAAGACCAAAATTATCTGCACAATTGGGCCGGCGAGCGATTCGCCGGAAATGATAGAAAAGCTTATCATTGCGGGAATGAATGTCGCCAGGCTCAATTTCTCACATGGGAATTATGAGGGACACGCGAGCAAAATCGCGCTCATCAGGAGCATTTCGGAGAAACTCGGCAAGACCGTCGGCATCCTGCAAGACCTCTCGGGTCCCAAGATCCGCATCGGTAAGATAGCCAAGCCGCCAGCGCGGCTTCAGCACGCTCAGAAGTTCATTTTTACCACGCGTGACGTCCCGGGAGACACCCGCGAGGTTACGCTGCCCTTCCCCAATCTTCTCAAACAGCTCAAAAAAAACCAGCTTATCTATGTGGACGATGCCAAGCTGGAGTTCAAAGTGGTCTCTGTAAGCGAGACAGATATCGAGACCAAAGTGGTGATTCCTGGGGAGTTGGGGTCAAATAAAGGCTTTACCATCCCCGGCGCAAGCTATGATCTTCCAGGCGTGACCGATAAAGATAAGGAAGATTTGCGCTTCGGCCTGGAGCACGGGGTGGACTGGGTAGCGAGTTCCTTTGTGAGGAGCGCTGACGACCTGATTCCGCTCAGAAAGATCATGCGCGAGGTCGGCAAATGCGTGCCGGTCATTGCTAAAATCGAGCTCCCTGAGGCTGTGAAGAACATCCACAGCATAATCGATGCTTATGACGCAATTATGGTCGCGCGTGGAGATCTGGGCATTGAGCTTCCCATAGATGAGGTTCCATCCATCCAAAAAAGCATCATTGTTCACTGCAACCGCGCGGGCAAACCGGTAATCACCGCTACTCAGATGCTTGATTCTATGATTTCCAACCCTCGCCCCACCAGAGCAGAGGTCACCGATGTTGCCAACGCAATCCTGGACGGCACCGACGCCACCATGCTCTCCGGCGAGACCGCTATGGGTATATTTCCGCTGCTCAGCGTGCAGATGATGGACAAAATCGCCCGCCGCACTGAGAAATCTCTTGATTATAAGACTATTTGCGACGCTAAAATGGTATATCCAACTCACGACATCACCGAAGCCATAGGTGAATCTGCGGCGAAGCTTGCGCAGGAAATAAATGCCTCGGCAATTATCGCCTGTACTCACGGTGGCACAACCCCCAGATTGGTCAGCAAATACAGACCTCAGGCTCCAATAATTGCCGCAGCATCGAATCAGGAAACTTGCCGCCGCCTAACCCTTTTATGGGGAGTGGAACCGATTTTTGTGGAGACGGCGAAAGACACGGACAGCCTGATCGAAAACGCCATAGAGGCCGCAGTGGAAGCCAAGATATTGAAAAAAGGCGACACGGTTCTAGTAATAGCCGGAGTGCCGGTCGGTCAACCCGGCAATACAAGCCTGATAAGAGTGCTTGAGGTGGAATAGGGAACAGGGAATAGGGAACAGGGAATAGGGAACAGGGAATAGAAGGGAGGGCGAGGCTCCCGCCGAGCCAATGCCATGCATTTGCCGTTCTCGCCCGCTTGTGCTAAAATGTTGCCACATCAATACTATTTTCGGAGGTTTGAACATTGAAGAAAATTGCTGTTTTGTTAGTTATTATGGCTGTGTTGTTTAGCGCTGTTGGCGCTTATGCGGCGCCGGCAGCGGCCGTTAAGTCTGATCACACGTTCACCGCAACGGCATCCACCAATAATCTTCCATACCAGTGCATCGCGGGAACACCATGCAAGCTGGCAATGGAGTTCAAGAACGAGTCTAATAAGACCGTCTCCCTCGTTAATTGGACAGTTGCGGCTGACATCGCCGCTAAGCTTCAGATTGACGCCAAGCTGGAACCCGGCGCACCAACGCAGGTAGAAGCAGGCAAAACTGCGATAGCCGTGATGATGGTCATATTCCCGGATGCGGCAGGCGGCAAAACCGTGCCGTTGCAATGCAAGGTGCAGTATGGAACCATCATCACCCAGACCAAGTTAGACGTTTCGGTCACCCCTCGCTTCGAGGCTATGATGCTCCCCACGCGCCTCATACTCGGCCCCGATTCCGAACCCAAGACACTGGGAATGAGTGTGATTAACCACATGGATAAGCCATACGAGGGTAAGATCAAGTTCAAAGTCACAAACGGCCTCGTAGTGAATCCCGCTGAGATCGAAGGCAAGATAGACGCGCTGGGTTTGGAAGCTTACATGGTAAAAGTTGAGCACAAAGAAAATGCCGCACCCGGTCATTACACAATTTGGGTCGCCGCAGATGATATGTACCTGGAATGGGCGATGGTGGATGTGCCTGCCAAAGCCAAGAAGTCTGACCTGAAGAACATCGTGAACTCCGGCGCTCAAAAAGTTGCTATCGCAAATGCAGCCGGAAAATCGATTGGCGCTGCAATGTTTGCCTTTGACAGCAGCAACTTGTATGTCCTCATATCCACAACCGCCGAGCCTGAGAATATCCAAATCGGAATCGACCCGCTTATAGACGGCGCAAAGACATACCAGGGCGGCCTAAAAGCCGACGATCTAATGCTGAAAATCGGCAAGGCAAGGTCCCTGGAGTGCAGTAAGAAGAATGCAAAAGTGGGCTTGGCTGGATTCGGCAGCGGTTTTGATAGGAACTCCGGTAATTACATAGTTTCAGTCCCATGGAAAGCGCTAGCGCCATTTAAACTTGCTAAGAATAAGATGATCGCCGCGTCTATATTAATTAACAAGCAAGGTTCCAAATATGAGTTTGGCGGAGGAATTGCAGGCAAAGTCGACCCGAGGCTGTTCGTGCCGGTTGTGCTGAGCGATTAGATTCTGAAATTAAGGAGGCAGGGCTAAGTCCCTGCCATTCTATAGGGAGGCCCGACTATTGAGAGAATGTCCGAGCTGTAAATATCCGAATCCAGACCATTTTTCAACATGTTTTAAGTGTCAAACTCCGCTTGATGAATCACTTCAGCCAAGTGATTCTGCAGCGCCTCAAGAGACTATTCTTGATTCTAGTAAATGCGCGCAATGTGAGGCTTCTCCGGAACCTGGCGGCTACGCTATGCCTCTATGCGCGAGTTGTCGAGATAAACTGGCTGCACGCCCAGTTCCATTATGGGCGATTACCAGCTTTGCTGTTGTTCTATTTGTGCTTGTTCTTTCATCATCCAGATTTTCGGAATCAGTTAGGGCCGGGGTTGCGTACGAAAGAGGCCAACGGGCGGAGGCGGCTGGAAATTACCTCCTCGCTGAAGCTCAGTATGCCCAGGTCGGGGAATATTATCCCGATTCCACTCTTGTCCTCGCCAGATTAATGATTACTCAGTGTGAGAATATGAATGTTCGCGGGGCAGATCAAACCTCCTCAAAGCTGGAAGGTAGGGAAATTAGCAAAGAACTGGACCAAGAATTGGTTTCTGCGCTTGATCATTTGAAAAGCAAGCTGCGCTCAGACCAAGGAGGCAATCAATGATACCAGGTTTCGTGATATCCATACTCACTTTCCCCGGAGTCATAATGCATGAGATGGCTCATCAATTGTTTTGCAGGCTATTTCGAATTGCTATATTTGATGTGTGCTATTTCAGATTCGGCAATCCTGCAGGATATGTTGTGCATGAGATTCCAAGAAGCGCTTATCAAAACATCGGCATAAGCATCGGGCCGTTTATAGTAAACTCAGTGGTGGGCGCCATAATTGCCGCACCAGCTGCACTACCGATTATTCAATTTCAGACTGGCACTCTATTAGACTGGTTCCTGATCTGGTTGGGCGTTTCGATAGCAATGCATGCATTCCCAAGCACAGGAGACGCGAACAGCATCTGGAAATCTCTCTGGTCTAAAGATGTTCCGCTTCCAGCAAAGCTGTTGGGCGCTCCAATTGTAATGATCATCTTTGTGGGCGCAGTAGGCTCTGTGGTTTGGTTGGATCTAATTTATGGCATCGGAGTAGCCATGCTGCTGCCGAAATTAATAATATCTGCAATGGCATAGTCGAGTGACAATGGCCTGGGATACTTCCCGGGCCATTGTTATTATTCAGTTACCCACGGCCTTGCGAGCCATGGTTTTTCTTCATTTTCGTTTGTGTAATCCAGCCGCGCGTGAAGCGCGGCATTGAACTTGTCACGATCTGCCGGATATCCCCATCCTCCGCTTATCTCAAAGATGGTCTTGCCTTTCGCGTTTTTGAGATAGAATCCTCCATGCGAGATGCGGGGCTGGGCATTTGCCACATCCTGCCATTTTACTATCGTCTTGAAGCCGAGAAATCCCTTTGTTAAGCTTTCAGAATCTATCTTTAGATAATATGAATCGCAGATCTTCCCGGAAAATGCCAGCCAAGCCACAGTAAATATACCCACAACCCCGCACATCACGGGTTCTTTCCTAACCCCGCACATAGCAGCCGTGAGCAGCATGAACCCGAATGCAGCAATCCCCCATCTAATAAACCTTACCTCAGGCTTGCTCATCCGAAGCTCGGCATCGGTATTGGCGCTAGACGCCGCCGGTTTGGCAAAATAGCGCAACGCATCAGGAATATAGACCGCCTGCGGCACACCCGCACTTCGCAAGCGCCTGATCAAAGCCAGCATAAGCTTCGATGAATCATCGCTTTTCTTATCCCATGGTATTCGGATCTCCCTGCGGGGTTTGTCGGCGAAAATCAGCAGACCTTCATTATTCCACCTTCCCGAAGTAACCTCTGACCACAACATCGTAATGCGCTTGAGCGGAAGCTTCGCCTCTATATAGTCATCGCGCAATGTGAGTGCGACTGCCTTGTGAAATATAATGGGCAAAAGCACTCCAAACATCATAGTCACCATCGCCGTCAGCCCAGCCAGCATCACAATTGTGCCTGGTTTTTCGCCCAATGAAGTGGCCCAGAGACCAGCAAGCATGCCGCCAAACATAAGCATCAAGAAAACCATTGACACCCGTTCGACCATCGAAATCGGTTTTGTCCAATACATTTCGCGCGGAACGCAGTCAGTAATTGTATCCCATAGGCTCAGTGCAGTGCCAGTGAGTTTGACGTTATCTGCCTTTCCCTGCCGCCCCAGGTGCTGTCTGATGGATGCGATTATCAGATCGCCCATCACCCTTCCGCCGCTTAGCGCGCTTGGAGTGATCGTATAGGTAGCATCAGAGGTCTTGAGAACCACGAGGGTATCGCTTGTTACCTCTTTTGTGTAAGCCTCTTCGATCTCGATCCAGGAAACAAACCTCTTGCGCAATGCGCTTTTGAGCGTGATGCCCTTTGAATCGGTTTTGTAGTAAGTGTCGCCGGATAGTGCGCGCAATAGGACATAGGCAATAAGCAGCACACATACACCTACCAGTACAATTACCTGAATACTCAAGAATGCCCGGTAACGAATGATGCTCATAACGAAAAGCACACCCATAGGAAATATCATGCTGAAGTAGATGATTAGAAGCGGCAATGCACTGCGGTCGTTAGTCTGCACCGACTCCAAAGCCGGCAGCTCAAATCTTTTATCCATAAAGTTAAGTTACTCCCATATGTTTATGATGGTTCATTCGACAACCACCCCGCCCTTCCCTTCCCCAATTCATAATTCATAATTCAAAACTCAGAATTCTCCCCCCGTCCCTTCCCCAACTCACAACTCATAACTCATCACTCCAAACTCCCCCCAGATTTGACCTTCGCCCTCCCCCTTGTTACCATGTAATCGAAATGAAAACAATCGCTTATCATACCCTTGGATGCAAGGTTAATCAATACGAAACCGAAAAGATGCGCGAATCGCTGGAGGCGGCGGGGTTTGTTACGGCTCGGTTTAGCTCTCGCGCCGATGTTTATATTATCAACACCTGCAGCGTGACGCATGTGGCCGACAGCAAGTCTCGCGCGGCAATCAGGCGGGCGCTGAGGCTGAACCCGGAGGCTTTCGTGGTTGTGGCGGGCTGTTATGCCGAGCTCGAACCCGGTCAGGTGGCGGCAATCGAAGGCGTGGATTTGGTTATCGCTCATCAAGACAAAGAGGCCATACCAGAGCGCCTAATTGCTAGATTTGGGGCAAGTCGGCAGTCGGCAGTCAACAGTCAACAGTCGCGCATCCGCCCGCGTTTGCGCACGCGCGCTGTGGTGAAAGTGCAGGACGGTTGCGATCAGTTCTGCGCGTATTGCGTGATTCCTTATGCGAGGGTCGGCAAGACCTCGCGCCGGATTGGCAGCGTGATAGATGAGCTGAAATCGCTGGCGGATTTTGGTTACAAAGAAATCGTGCTTGCGGGTATCAGGCTGGGTTCTTATGTGGATGAAAACATACGGCTCCCTGAATTGATCCAGAAAGCAGCCGAAATTGACGGTATAGAGCGTATCAGGCTGAGTTCTATTGAGCCCTGGGAGGTGGACGATGCTCTTTTGGATGCAATGCAGTTCTCGAAAGTCTGCCGCCATCTGCATATTCCGCTTCAAAGCGGCGATGATGGCGTGCTCAAGAGCATGAACCGGCCTTACGATTCCGCGCAGTATTGCAAAAACATCAACCGTGTCAGGGAGCGGATTCCTGGAATCGGGATCACCACGGATGTTATAGTTGGTTTTCCAGGCGAGGGCGATGCAGCGTTCGATAACACCTGCGCGATGATTGAGAGACTAGATTTCTCGCGGCTGCATGTTTTTCGCTATTCCAAAAAAGACCGCACAAAGGCCGCCGAAATGCCGGATCAGATCCAAGCGCCCGTTAAGAAACTTCGTTCTGAAAAGCTTATTGAATTGGGAAAGAATGCCATGGCGCGTTTTGCGTCGAGTCTTATAGGCCAAAGTTTGGATGTATTAATCGAATCTGAAAATCATTCCCTACAATGCCTGACCGGTTTTGCCGATAATTACGTGGAAGTAAGGCTGCCCGGCGCGGCCTCGCTCAAAGGCGAGATCGTTCGGGTAAAGATATCTGGAACTGATCAGGGGCAGGTTGTAGGTGTTAGGTTATGCATAGATCGTCGGGGAAATCCGTTCCCCGACGCACGTTTGGCGGATATCTGATCCGCCTACCTACCTGCCAAGGCCTTACTAACGGAATGGATTTCCGCAATATCTGCGCCCTGGAACAGATTTCCAGAGCGATCAGAAACGGACGAGGGGCAGGTTGTAGGTGTTAGGTTATAGGTGGTGAGGAGTTATTTCCCTTCCAACCCCTAACCCCTATCACCCAACCCCTTTTTCAAAAGGAGCAAGCAATTGTCTGATTGCATTTTCTGCAAAATCGCAAATAAAGAGATCGGTGCGCTTGTCTATGAAGACGATACCGTCGCCGCGTTCAACGATCTGAACCCGCAGGCCCCGGTACATGTTCTGATCATCCCTAAAAAGCACATAGCGCGCATCTCCGATGTGACCAACGGCGAGGACGCAGCGCTTATGGGGCACATGATGGTAGTTGCCAATAAGATCGCCGCCGAGCGCGGCATTGCCGAGGGTGGCTACCGAGTGGTGGCAAATTGCAACGAAGACGCTGGGCAATCGGTCTGGCACATTCATTTTCACTTGCTGGGCGGCAGACAACTTGGCTGGCCGCCGGGATAAGCTCAGTTTTGGTGAGGATTCACGTCACCCTGATCCTGAATCAAGTTCAGGATGACGTTGCACTCACAAACAGTAAGCAGTTACAAAGCGTCCTCCGGCTTGACATTATTGGGAGCTGGGGAGTATAATTCCAAATAGATTATATGTGACAACGGTCAACAGTATGTGGGTTTAGCGGATTTGGTTATGCTGCTATGCTTTAACGAGTTGATAGCGGCGGCGCAAATCCTCTCACGCCACTGACCAGCAGTGACGAGCAAGTCGAGCCGAATGCTGTCGATGGAGGGGGGATTATGGTTGGCACAGGTTCAAGTAAAACCTAATGAAAGTCTGGACAGCGCCTTGAAGCGATTCAAGAAGGTGCTCCAGCAGACTGGCGTTCTCAAGGAAGCCAGAGAGCATGAACACTACGAGAAGCCGAGCGATAAAAAGCGCAAGGCAGAGGCGGCAAGACGCCGCAAACAGTCGCGAACGCGCTAGGTCAACCTATGTCGATGATCGATAAGCTTCAAGAAGATATGAAGAATGCGCAAAAATCAAAGGATGTGTTGAAACTTTCAACCATTCGGCTGATACGGTCGTCGGTGAGTTACTCACAGATCGAAAAGGGTCGTGAACTCACCGACGACGAAGTTTTGGCTGTTATTACCAAAGAAGCCAAGCAGCGACGTGAGTCTATTGAGGCCGCCAGGAATGTCGGTCGGAATGACATCGCCGAGCAAGAGAGCGCAGAGCTGGATATTCTTAAACAATATCTGCCTGAGCAGCTCTCGGAAGCTGAAGTGGAAGCGATTGTCAGAGAAGTTGTCGCCGAAGTGGGCGCAGCTGATCTTAAAGACCGTGGCAAAGTTATGGGCCCAATTATGCAGAAGACTCGCGGCAGAGCAGATGGCAGAATGGTCGGCCAGATTGTCGAAAGAGTGTTGCGAGGGTAGTCCCTCATCATTATGAAACCACACTTGCCCCATTTCATACGGGGTGCAAAAAAGAACTCCGAGAAGAAAGCCCAAGGTTCCAGTGTGAGTCTGCAAAGGACAGGGTTGGCAATCGCAACGGTTGCGATCCTGTCGTTTCTGCTTTGCATGCCATTGCTGCCGAGCAAGGTCACACTGAAGCCCGGTGACATCTGCCCCGAGGATATTTTCGCCCGAAAAGCTATCCGCTATGAAGACCCGGTGGAAACCCAACAGCGCCGAGATGCCGCAGCTCAAAACGTCAAAAATGTGTATGATTCTGTCCCCAACGCAACGGACGAAGCCATCGGCACGCTTGAAACGATTTTCCGCACCGTAGAGGATGTAAAGACGGCGCGTGCAGATTTGTCTGGGCCGAAAAAAGTGGAACAGATCAGGAAAAAACTGGGCAAAGCGCTCGCATCTCAGGTTTCTGACGGGACGTTTATCACGCTTTTAGCAGTGCCGCCTAAGGTTTTGCGGGATATTAGAGACAGCTCGCTCAGAATTATCAGCAGCGCTATGGCAAAGGATCTGGTGAACAGGCCTTCCGCAATGAAAACGGCTAGAGCCAGCGTGATGACGGAAGCCAGGAGGCTGCTCGCCGATAGCAGCATCGCAAATGCAGTTGGTGAGATTGTTGGCGATTCCCTCAAATCTAATAGAGTCTTGAACGGCGACCGCACCGCAGAGCTGCAAGATAAAGCGCGCGAAGGTGTGCAGCCTATCTCAAAATGGATGGAAAAAGGCAGTTTGGTGGTCGGCAAGGGCGATCGGGTATTGCAGGAGCACATGGAGATGTTCGAGGCGCTTGGCCTGAGGCATCCGCTGCTGGATTATCGCTCGGTTCTGAGCCTGATATTGCTTGTGATAGTTACCGTAAGTATAGTTACGGCGTATCTCTGGCGCTACCATAATGAAGTTTACTCAAACACTAAAGCGCTGTATTTGCTTGCAATTATTGTTGTTGTCTGCACACTTGCGTTAAGATTGGGCGGAAGCATGCTGGGTATTAGTTTGCTGCCATCTCAGGTGGGGTATTTGGGCCTGCTTTGGGTTGTTACCGCGAGCATGTTTATAGCGGTGCTGCTGAATCCGCACGTCGCGATTCTAATTACGTCCATACTTGCGATAGTGCTCTCGCTGCAGCTCAATAATGAGCTCAGATATGCCGCCAGCGCGCTGATGACCTCGCTCGTGGGCGTTTACAGTGTTGCGAATATTAGAGACCGGAAGGATTTAACCCGCGCTTTCGGCCTGCTGACGCTTTCCGGTGTGGCGATGGTATGGATCATGGGCAACCTGGACGGCGATACCTTGAAGCAGATGATCGAAGGCACCTGGTGGTCGGCGATAGTCGCATTGCTCGCCGTTACGTTCTTTTGGTTCGGAATTGCGCCGCTTGAGAGGCCGTTCGGCGCGACAACGCACATGTCACTATTGGAACTTGCGGACACCAACAGACCGTTGCTGAGGCAGCTTGTAATGGAAGCGCCGGGCACTTATACCCACAGCATGGCGGTTGGGCATTTGGCCGAGACTGCCGCTGAGGTGATCGGAGCAGACTCATTGGTGGCGAGAGTCGCTTCGTATTATCATGATATAGGCAAGATTCGCCGCCCGCACTTTTTTATAGAAAATCAGAACGTGGAAAATGTTCACGATAAAATGAACCCGACCTTATCTGCGCTGGTTATAACATCGCATATAAAAGATGGAATCGATACGGCTAAGGAATTCCGTATACCTAAAGTGGTGCTTGATATTATTGCGGAGCATCATGGGACATCGCTGGTGCAGTATTTTTATAGTCAGATGAGTGGTGAACACGAGCCTTCGACCGCTCTCGAGCAACAATTCCGGTATCCGGGCCCTAAACCGCAGACCAAAGAAGCTGCTGTGGTTATGCTGGCAGACTCGGTCGAGGCGGCATCGAGAGGCATTTCAAAACCGACTCTGGCAAAGATCGAAATGCTGGTAAATAAAATCGTTGCCGACAAGCTGCGAGACGGTCAGCTTGATGAATGTGAGCTGACATTCAAAGACTTGAGCAAAATAACCGATTGCTTTGTGCGATCATTAACAAGTATTATGCATGCTAGAATTGAATATCCGGACGTTGTAACGAATGGAGACAGGAAACCCGCCGCAGATGCAGATTCTGATTCAGAACTCTCAGAAAATACCGGTGAGGCTGCCAAGGATTCGCAGCACAGCTCGCAAGCTCCTGCAAGCTGAAAATTGTGCAAAGGACACTGAAGTGAGCATTTTGCTTACCGACGATATGCAGATAGCCGAGTTAAATGAGCAATATAGATACGTAAAAGGCCCGACCGATGTGCTTTCGTTTTCGCAAACCGAGGGTGAAGATAGCTCGGTTCCGGGTATTGAAGAAAATCTGTTGGGTGATGTTGTGATCTCGGTTGAGACAGCCAAAAAGCAGGCCGATGAGCAGGGCAAAAGTCTGGATGATGAAATTGACATGCTTCTCGCGCACGGGTTGCTCCACCTGCTTGGATATGACCACGCCGAAGAAGATGAAGAGCGGGTCATGTTTGCCAAACAAGAAGAAATATTGAAAGGATTACAGGCTACTTGAGACTCCTGCGAAACCCGATGAACGGGTTCAAATATGCAATAGAAGGCCTCGCGCATGTGTTCAGAACGCAGCGTCACATGAGGTTTCACTTCCTCACTTTGGTGCTGGTTTTGGTTGTGAGCCTGGTTTTCAAGCTGAGTCGGGAGCAGGTGATTGTGCTGCTCTTTACCATCAGTCTTGTGCTGACGGCTGAGATGTTTAACACGGCCATTGAAGCTGTGGTGGATTTGGTGACGCAGACTTACCACCCGCTGGCAAAGTTCGCCAAGGACATAGCCGCGGGCGCCGTTCTGATTACGGTTATCAATGCCATGGCGATAGGCTTTCTCTTGATACCTGGCGGCAATGATTTGCGCGAACTTACCGCCAATGTCGGCGGCGTGCAAGCTCCTGACTGGAAAGTGGTCTCGCTGGCTACGCTCATTCTCTTAGTCACCATGATTACCATGTGGAAAGTGGCGGGAGGAAAGGGAAAACTGCTGAAGGGCGGTGTTGTCAGCGGCCACTCAGCGATCGGCTTCTTCATGGCAACAACTATAATGTTTATGGCTTGGAAGCAGGTTGCTGTTGGTATTATGGCGTTTTTGCTGGCAGTTTTAATTGCCCAGAGTCGCGTAGAAGGAGGTATACATACCCTTCGCGAAGTTATACTAGGCGCCCTGCTCGCTACCGGCATTTCAGTGGTTGCGTATGCAGTGTTTTCTCCGATGTTTTAATGACTTCAAGGAACGAGGGTAGCATGCAAAGTGGAAGACCCAAATCTCATATTTCTGCAAATTCTTATTATATTGCTGCTGGTGCTTGTGAATGCATTTTTCGCTGCGGCTGAAATTGCATTGGTGTCTGTTAGAAAGACTCGCATCAAGCAGCTGGCCGGAGAAGGAAACGCCAAGGCAAGAGTAGTTCAGGAGTTGCTTGAGAGACCAACCAATTTCATGGCCACCGTGCAGGTGGGCGTGACGCTCGTCGGATTTCTTGCATCGGCTTTTGCCGCGGTTAATATTGCCGTGATACCTGCACAATGGCTGCAAAATGTTGGACTTTCGGAATCCATAGCAAAGACTGTAGCTGTATTCGCTGTCACAATGGTGATCGGCTTTGTGACCTTGGTAGTGGGAGAGATTGCGCCCAAGAGCCTCGCCTTGCAGCACTCTGAGAGGCTTGCGCTGGCTTTAGCCGGACCGATACGCCTGGTTTCCATCATAGCGCTGCCGGCGGTCAAGATTGTGAGCTTTTTCAGCGATTTGTTGGTAAGGCCATTTGGCGGGCATGTGAAGTTTTCGTCGCCTATACTCACCGAAGAAGAGCTCAAGATGCTTGTCGAAGCCGGTAAGGAAGAAGGCGTGATCGAAGAAGAAGAGCGGGAGATGATCCATTCCATCTTCGATTTCACCGACACCATTGCCAAACAAGTAATGAAGCCCAGGACAGATATCCATGCGGCTCCAGTCACGAGCACTCTAGACGAACTGCTGGATGTTATTACCTCCACAGGCCACTCGCGCATCCCGATTTATGAAGAGAACATCGATAATATTGTCGGTGTTGTTCATGCTAAGGACCTTTTGCCTGTTTTGAAGACGGATAAACATTCGTATGATATTCGGGCCGTTATGCGTGAAGCTTATTATATTCCGGAGACCAAGGGGGTCGACGAGCTGCTGGCTGAGTTCAAGCGCGGCAACATCCAAATGGCGATTGTGCGCGATGAATACGGCGGCACCGCCGGTCTTGTGACCGTTGAAGACCTGCTCGAGGAAATCGTCGGCGAGATCCGAGACGAGTATGACATTGAAGAGCCTCTGATTCAGATCATTGATGAAAATCACGCCGTTGTAAACGCCAGAATGAGCGTGGACGAGTTAAATGATCAGATGAGTATTGATATTCCCGAGAGTGAGGAATATGAGACCATCGGCGGATTTGTCTTCGACATTATCGGCCACCAACCGGCTCAGGGCGAAGCTATAAGCTACGGCAATCTGGATTTTGTGGTTGAAAAGCTGGAAGGCGGCCGTCTTCATAACATAGGCATAACCCGTGTAGAGCGCCATGCTTCAGAAGAAGAATCTGGTCACAACAGCAAAACAAAGTAAGGCGAGGCTAACAAGATGGACTCGTTGGTTCGTTTCGGGACTTGTGTCTCACAAAAAGCCTATCCGGGCTGTTAAAGAGCAGAAAACTGACGCAAACTTGCGTGGCCAATCGATACGCTGATCGAAACGGTCATTTGTTTGATTGAGCCATTAACCACTGGAATCGTCGGATGTTGCTACGGCAGACGGCCATTGCGTGTGGGGCCACTGCATGAGAAAAGGGCCGATACTGAGATCGACCCCTACGAAACGCTCTTGGGTTATTACGTCATAGCGCCATTCTTAGTTGTGCTTCTTCACGACGTGTGAGGTAAGCACGGGCGGGTTGGGCGGGCTGGAACTGACATCAAGCGTTCCTCGCGCGGAAGCGTAGTCATTTACCACAAGACCGTGGTCTGCAGCGATGACCTTGACTTGTTTGCCCGATCCGTCATCGAGGACGAAGCCATCTGATTCGAGGCTCGTGACCTTGCCCCAGATCGTAAACACATAGCTGCTGGATGCAGCGATCATGATCGCATTAGTCACCGCTCGGTTGTTCAGGCCGAACGAGCGTATGGTCGTGTATGGCGAGATGGAAGATGTGGAGTTCCCCGCCTCATCAGACACTTCCACGGTCACGGGGTGCGCTCCGAGCGTCGCCGCAGCCGTCAGCGTGCCAGTCCAGAGGTTGCCGGAAGAGTTGGTGAGCGGAGTGATGTCCGCCGTCACCGAGGTAACCCCGATGTTGTCCGTGGCATCTACCACGATGCTCACCGGGTCGCCACCGGCTATCAGCGCCGGCGAGAATGTGACGGAGACGATGACCGGCGCAATGATGTCCACTGTGAACGTGGAGCTGGCCGGAGAACTCGCGTTATCGCTGTTGTCAACGCCTCTCACATCGATCGTGTGTTGGCCCTGCGTGAGACCCGAAACAATGATTGTATGCGGGCTGGTCCAGGTCGTGTATCCGCCACTATCAACCTGGCCCTCGTAGCGATTGAAGTCGTCGCATTCGGATCCGCTGAATGCCACGGAAACGTCTGTGATATTCGTATACTGAGGAGTCACGGAGTCGATGGTCGGCTGGTTCGGAGGCGTCGTGTCTATGGTACTTGACAGAGCTAGTATCCGCCAGCCTGTGCAGAATGCCTCGCGGACTGCGTCGTACCCCGCAGTGTCGTTCCAACTCCCGTCCGCCAACTGGGTACCCACGATATAGGTGGCGAGGCCCTGGTTAGCCTGACCGGCGGGGGTGTAGTACCAGTTGAAGCTGTTGCCCGTTTGATAACCACCCACATAGTTATACTCGGGCACCAGCATAACGTCCGGATCTGGGCTGCGGAATGCCTTCATCACTACATACAGCTCATAGCTGTTTCCGTGCAGTTCCGTGTAATCCCAGCCTGGGCCGTTATCGTTCCAGTGGCGGTAGATGAAGCCCAGAGCCTTCTGCACTCGCGGATCAGTCCAGGGCGTGCCCAGGAACTCGTGGCAGATAATCCCTGCTGCAGTTTTCTTGATGTTGACATACTGATCGACACCAGTGTATCCGAAATTGCCGTTATCGTTATCCATGTGGTTGGACTGCATGGCGTCTAGGAAAAAAACCAGTTCCGTGCTAACGAATGCCGGGATCGTAGTTCCCATCTCATCACGGGCGATCTTCATCGCCTGAGGAGGCCACTGCGTCGCGGACATATCGGAACTCCCTAAGTTGGCATAGTAACGCCAGCCGCCGCGGTACATGCCGCTGCCGGGATCATTCTGTCCCCACGCGAAGAAGTCGACCATGTCCTGGACTATGTCCTTGATAGGCCGCCCGTAGACATAGTTCCCGCCCACCGGGGCCGTGTAGTTCGGCGAGCCGCTGCTTGCCAACGCTGTCGTGCAGATGCCGCCAACATAGACCTGGCTGCTGTCATAAAGATAGCCGAGCCCAATCCCGTTGCCGTTGGTGTCCGGATTACCGGCCTGCTGCGGGCTTATCGAATAGGTGTAGGTATTCACGAGCAGGTAGTTTGTCGCCCGCCGGACCGTCTCCACGTAGGGGTCGCCGTCGTAATCGCCGATTAGTTTGTGGCCATTCACCTGGAAAGCATCCACGCATGTCCCTGTCGCAGCCATATTGGAGCCGAACATCGTATCCACCCAGTTACCGTACGGCTGACTGTAGCCCGGCGCACCGCTGCCGTAATTCCCCCGTAACAGACACGTATGAAGGTACCACAGCGCCTCGTCTATCGCCACGTCTCTACGCACGTCCAGCTCTGCTGGAACGCTCAGGTCAGCGGACAGGTATATCTTGATCGGGTAGATGTCAGTGGCTTCCTGCACGGCGTCCTTGACGTGCAGTGTCGCGGTGAACTCCGTGCCGACATCGCCAGTGTAGGCGTGTTTGACCCCGAGGTTATAGGAGGCAGCAATCGGTACCCAAGCCGTGCTTGTGCCATCACCAAAGTCCCAGCGGAACTCCGTAGCTCCTCCACGCGCGACGCCCTTGAGCGTAATCTGTGCTCCCGAGTATGTCGCGTGAGCACGGCCCTCGATTGCCTGCCACCGCACACATATCGCTTGCGGCGCTGCAAGCACAGGCGCCGCTGCCGCCAGTAAGAACCCGGCAGCTAATACCAAACATAAGTGTCTCATCTCTCCTTACCTCCCTAAAAATAATCTCGTAATGCTATTTATGGGTCGCAAAAAACCTATCTGAGTACAAATCCTCCATGCCAAGACAGAAAAACCGACGCGCGACTATATAATAGTCGTGGTCGGTTTCACCATTAGCTCCGCGCCGTTCGGGTGACCAAGGTAATGTCGGAACGGCAGTTCATAGCTACCACGCCTGTCAGGAATTGATTAACAAGAATTATATGCACTATAGCACAGTTTACCGGCAAAGTCACCTGTTATAATTACCAGTTTTTTTGAATGCGTGTGTCGTCCTGGAGATATCGCAGATACAGATGGTGGATGTAGTTCTACTTGCCAAACTTGGATTTACACTGCCGACGCATCTCAAAGTGTAAAACTTGTAGTGTAGAAAACAGGGCTTGAAAGTCAATTTCACGCTCAAGACTAGCTCTCAAACCCATCTAACTGCGGAAGTTGGGCTAACAAGATGGCCGCGAAAAAGGGCCGGGATTGCAAATCCCGGCCCAACACTTTCTACCAAATCCCGACCCAACACTTTCTACCAAATCCCGGCCCAACGGCTTAGTATCAAATCACGCCCGTCAAGTCTACTTCAACTGCTCTACTTAATCACATCCACGCCCATATACGGCCTGAGCGCCTCTGGGAGGACTATGGAACCGTCGGCTTGCTGGTAATTTTCGATTAAGGATACTACCAACCTCGGCAGGGCGACGCCAGAGCCATTGAGCGTGTGAATGAACTCTGGTTTTGCGCCGAGTTCCGGGCGGTAGCGGATGTTTGTGCGCCTGGCCTGAAAATCTTCGTAGTTTGAGCAGCTTGAAACCTCCAACCATTTATCGACGCCCGGCGCCCAAATTTCTATGTCGTAGCACTTGGCCGCGCCGAAGCCCAGATCGCCCGTGCAGAGCTCAACTATCCTATAAGGGATTCCAAGGCGCTGGAGGATGACCTCGGCGTTGTTAGTGAGAGCCTCGTGTTCGGCGTAGGAAGTCTCAGGAGTGACGAATTTCACCATCTCCACCTTGTTGAACTGATGCACGCGCAGGAGGCCTCTTGTGTCCTTTCCAGCAGAGCCGGCCTCGCGCCTGAAGCATGCGGAATAGGCAGTGTGGAAGATAGGTAGCTGGGCGGCATTCAGAATCTCGTCCATGTAAATATTTGTTACGGGCACCTCGGCGGTTGGATCGAGGAACAGGTCATCATCTTTGTCTGTGTGATACATGTCCTCTTCAAATTTCGGAAGCTGCCCGGTACCGGTCATCGCCTTGCGATTGATCAGAAACGGCGGAAAAACTTCTTCATAGCCGTGCTCGTATGTATGCACATCCAGCATCCAGTTGATGAGCGACCTCTCCAGCCTCGCGCCGAGCCCTTTGTAAAGGATGAAGCCGCTTCCCGCTATTTTGCTGCCGCGCTCGAAGTCGATAATATTGAGCGCCGTTGCGATATCCCAATGCGGAACAAGCTCGAAATCGAACTTGCGCTGCTCGCCCCATGTGCGCACGATCTTGTTCTGAGTTTCGTCTTTGCCTACGGGTACGGATTCATGCGGCATGTTTGGGATTGTCAGCAGAATGTATGAAAGCTCAGCCTCGATCTCAGCGAGGTCTGCGTCCATCGCTTTGATGTTCTGCGATACCTCGCGCATGCGCTCGATCTCGGCGGCGGCGTCCTGCTTCTCTTTTTTCATCCTGGCGATTTCTTCCGAGACCGTATTGCGCTCAGCCTTGAGCTTTTCTACCTCTTGGATGTCCGCGCGCCGTTTCTCGTCCAGCTCCAGGAACTTGTCCAGCAAAGCAGTGTCGGCGTTTCTATTGATTAAGCCCACTCTGACCTTATCGGGCTCGGTCCTGATGTATTTTGCGTCAAGCATATCAATGTCTCACTCTCAGATTTCACGGCGAATCTATTTATTGCTGTAATTATACGTTTTGAGGCAAATAAGCGTCAAGGTAAAGCATACGAGGTAAGAGCTCAGACTTGCTGATTACAATGTAAGCATGCTGAGCTCCGTCGAAGTATGCGGCTGCGAAGATACGCATGTTTGGACTTGACCGCACCCTTCGACGGAGCTCAGGATGCTAGTTTGTGCGTGTATTCTCATTA
>JAPLCU010000043.1 GCA_026392045.1 Armatimonadota bacterium | reverse complement strand
GGCGTGACCAGGGCAGTCTACGTGTGCATAATGCCTTGCTTCCGTCTCATACTCGGCATGATAAATATTGATCGTTACACCACGCTCTCGCTCTTCAGGTGCGCAGTCTATCTGATCGTAAGGAGTATATTTTGCTAACCCCTTAGTCGCCAACGCAGCAGTGATCGCCGCAGTAAGCGTGGTTTTGCCGTGATCCACGTGACCAACTGTTCCGATGTTCACGTGCGGCTTTGTTCTCTCGAACCGCTGTTTAGCCATGTTGATTGCCTCCCGGATAGGACTTACTCTCTAATATAATGGAGCCCACAATGGGATTCGGACCCATGACCTCCTCTTTACCAAAGAGGTGCGCTACCTCTGCGCTATGTGGGCATACGAGAGCAAAAACCGGCTTACAAGCTCTCACCCATAAGCCGGAAACAAATTGTATTGGTGGGGGGAACAGGATTTGAACCTGTGTAAGCATTGCTAACAGATTTACAGTCTGCCCCCTTTAACCACTCGGGCATCCCCCCACGCTAGAGGCAGATTGCCCCCCGGTGTAAACTTATGGAGCCGACGGTGGGACTCGAACCCGCGACCTGAGGTTTACAAAACCCCTGCTCTACCAGCTGAGCTACATCGGCGTTTTGTCACTGGCGCCACAATCCCTCGCCGTGCAAAAAAGATACATCTGAACAGGTGTACCCGATATATTATATTGACCTAAAGCCCTTCTGTCAATACCCAGTGTCAGAGTTATTATCACTAATCGTGATAAAACAGGCAAATTTTCCGTGTTTGATTCGGACTTTGGAGCGCCAATAGCCGGCGCTCATAGAAATTTCGACTACTCAAAAATTCTATTTGCACCAGAGCTGTGTCCTACGATATTAACCATAACCAGACACTATTATAACATATTCCGCAGTGTTTACAACCTCAACCCATGATCGTCTCATGATCGTCGGGGAAATCCATTCCCCGATGCACGTTTCGCGGATATCTGATCCGCAGACTCACCTACAACATCTATACTGATGGAATAGATTTCCGCAAAACCTGCGCCCTGGAACAGATTTCCAGGGCGATCCAATCGTAAACCTGCGCCCTGAAACAGATTTCCAGGGCGATCCAATCGTTTCTGAACTATTACTATTCATTCATTACTATTCATACTTGTTCTTGCAGCGCCTTATTCATTCGTGGTATAATTCGGGTAGAATCACTGGGCCTTTCGCACGTGCGGAGGGTTTTTTCTATAGGGAAGAAGCTGCCATGTTCAACAATTTTCGAGCTGATTGGAATGCTGTTTTCAAGAACGATCCTGCTGCGCGCAATGGTTTTGAAGTAATTACTTATGCCGGTCTGCACGCTGTCACCTGGCAGCGGGTGGCGCATTTCCTCTGGCGACATAATATGAAATTCGCCGCCAGGCTGATTTCCCAGACCACAAGGCTATTCACGGGCATAGAAATCCACCCCGGCGCCGCCATCGGCAAGGGATTCTTTATAGACCACGGCATGGGCGTGGTTATTGGCGAGACTGCGGAGATTGGTGACAACTGTCTTCTATACCATGGGGTCACGCTGGGCGGCGTGAGCTTAGAAAAGAAAAAACGCCACCCCACCCTTGGGAATAACGTAGTAATAGGCGCGGGCGCAAAGATATTGGGAGCAATCACCCTTGGCGACAACGTTCAGGTTGGCGCTAACGCGGTGGTGCTTAAGGATGTGCCGGCCAACTCGGTGGTCGTTGGAATCCCCGGTCGAGTGGTTCTTTATGATGGCAAGCGTGTGGAGGAAGAGCGGCCTCTGAGCCACGGTCGAGACCTTGACCCCGAAGGCGAAATGATTAAGAGCCTTATGAACAAGATAGAAGAACTGGAAAAACGAGTCGGCAAGTTTGAGACGGAGGACACTGATGGAACTGCGTCTGTATAACACACTTACCCGGCACAAGGACAAGTTCGTGTCCCTGGAGCCGGGCAAGGTTAGTCTGTATACATGCGGACCCACGGTATATAACTTCGCCCACATAGGCAATCTCCGTTCTTATATATTTGCGGATCTTCTGCGTAGGATGCTGGAATACAACGATTATACGGTCAATCATGTCATGAACGTCACGGATGTCGGCCACCTGACTTCCGACTCGGATGCCGGCGATGACAAGATGGAGCGCGAGGCCCGCGAGACCGGCAAGGACATCTGGGAGCTCGCCAGATACTTCGAGGGCGTGTTTTTTGAGGATCTTGAAAAGCTCAACATTGAAGCGCCCGTGGTCAAATGCCGCGCCACCGAGCATATCGCTGAAATGATCTCTCTGGTTGAAAAACTGGTTGAACGCGGCCATGCATACGAAACCCAGCAGGCGGTATACTTCGATCTCGCTACTTTCCCGACCTATACCGAGCTTACGCGGCAGTCGCTTGAAGACAAGCTTACGGCGGCGCGCGATGAGGTGCAGGAAGACCCCGAGAAGCGAAACCCGGCAGACTTCGCGCTGTGGTTCAAAGCAATCGGGCGTTTCGCAAACCACATTATGCGCTGGGAGTCGCCGTGGGGCGTGGGCTTCCCTGGATGGCACATTGAGTGCTCTGCGATGTCTATGAAATACCTTGGGGAGACACTCGACATCCACACGGGCGGTGAGGACCATATCTGGGTCCACCACCCAAACGAAATCGCGCAAAGCGAAGGGGCCACCGGAAAGAAATTTGTTAAATATTGGCTGCATGGAGCTTTCCTTGTGGTGGGAGACCTCTCCAAAAACGCACAGCAAACCGATGAAGAACGCAGAATGGGCAAATCCGAGGGTAACTTCTTGCGGCTTCAGACGTTAATAGATATGGGATACGATCCGCTCGCCTACAGATACGCATGCTTGATGGCGCATTATAGAACAAAACTGAAGTTCACCTGGGAATCTATGGACGCAGCCGCGTCGGGATATTCCAGCATCAAGGAATTCGTAACTCGCGCTCATCAGATTGGCGGCGAGGAACAGCCGTGGGTGGCGGATTATCGCGAGAGGTTCAAGGCGGCGATATCGGACGACCTGAACATGCCGATGGCAATGGCTGTGGTCTATGAGCTGATCCGCGAAGCCGAGGGGCGCAAGGAGTATGGCGTAATCAACGCGCTTTACGACTTCGACCGCGTTCTCGCTCTGAATTTGAAAAAATCGGCTGAAGCAGCGACTAGCGTGGATTCCGATGTTGAGGCCCTGATCAAAGAACGCGAGCAGGCGAGGGCCGACAAAAACTGGGCAAGAGCGGACGAAATCAGGAAGATTCTTTCGCAACAGGGCGTCACCTTGGAAGATACGGCACAGGGCACCATCTGGCATAAGGGATAGCGGAGAGTGGAGAGCGGGAAGGGACGGGCGAGATTGCAAATCTGCCCGAACATGAGCGGCCTGAGCCGATTCCCTTCGCAGCTACATGGCTCGGCGGGAGCCTCGCCCTCCCTAAACTGATACCTTAATTACACTACATTGCATAGAATAGGAAAAAGGAAATTGAGAAAAGCGCGTTGGCTGTTGGGCGGAGTCGGAATAGTGATAGGGCTATCACTGACGGCAGCGGTATGGACAACATTAAGCTTCGGCAATAGCAACCGGATTTGCAGAGGTGTAATAATCGAAGGTATGAATGTCGGCGGCCTCACAGAGGGGCAATGCCGAGATGCAGCATCTGCATGGGCGACAAAGCAGGCCGGTAAGCGCATTGTTCTTACTGCGCTAGATACCCGCTGGACAGGCGCACTCTCTGATTTCGTCGCCAGGGTGGATTGGCCAAAGGCAGTAGACGAGGCCTACGCTGTCGGCAGGCAAGGCAACTTCATCAGCCGTATGATCTGCGTGCTTGTCAGGAATGGCCCGACAAAACGTATTAGCATACCCATTGCGATAGACCCAAGTTTTGTGCAAAAAACGATCCACAAGGTTGCCAAAGCCGTCAATCGTCCTCACACAGATGCGTGCCTTAGAGATGTCGACGGTAAAATGGAAATCAAGCAAGACGCTTCAGGCATCAAGCTAGACGAAAAGAGCGCGGTTAAAACCGTCATAAATACTATCAAGGCAAACAAGATGGTGGCGTCGCTTCCTGTGTATGAGGACAAGCCGGATGTAACCACGCAGGATGCCAGCGGTATCGACACGCTGCTTGCAAGATATGCAACACTATTCAACCCCGGTAAGCGCAACCGCACCCATAACCTTACGCTCGCCGCTAAAGCTATAAACGGCGTTATCGTGCCAAGCGGCCTTGAGTTTTCATACAACACTATAGTCGGCCCTCGAATCGAGACGAGGGGTTTCCGAGAGGCGCCGATTTTTGTTAACGGGAAGTTGGAGCCTGGGGTCGGAGGCGGAATTTGCCAGGTATCGAGCACGCTATATAATACCGTGCTGCTGACTGGGCTTGAAGTGATAGAGCGCTATCCGCATTCCCGTACAGTGCCTTATGTGACCGCAGGAAGAGACGCGACAGTAGCTTATGGTTCGCGAGACTTCAGGTTCAAGAACCCAATGAGCGGCGCTGTAGGTATATTGACTCACGTAAGCGGGGCTCGCTTGACCGTAGATATTTACGGCTCGGCATCCGACAAAAAGAACATCAGTATATTCACCGGCCCTGTGTCCCATACCCCAGTATCGGCAACTCTGACCGTATTTGACCCGACTTTACCTGCCGGGACACGCAAAATAGTCGATAAAGGCTCGAGAGGGGCGCGTGTGACGGTATACAGGCGTATCAACTCGCCGGACGGAACGTCCGTCACAAAGACCATTTCAACAGATCGCTATCCTGCGCAAAAGGTTATAATTGGCGTAGGACCTGACATCAAGCGCCCTGTGGCAACAAACCCGAGCGCTACTTCCGACTCAGACACGCCGGCTGCTCGCACGGACTAAGAATTGCAAGAGTGTCGTAATTCTGGCAAACGGAGATTGAGATTATGCACAAAGAAATGGAAAGGCTCCTTTACCATCAAAAGCTCGCCCATAAGGCTTGGCTCAACAAGGCATTTCTGACTGGGATAGCAGCCAGCGAAGAGAGATCGCAGCTTGTCTGGGAATTGCTTGTAGCTTTTGGGGAAGGCATAGAGGACTTTGACAAGGTCGCTGAGGATGTCCACAAGATAGCCTGCGAGCTTGCCGGAAAAGCTCTGCTGGATACTCCTATAGATATGGTTTACAAACACTATAGAGACTACCTGCTGGACGCTATGCTGGATTACGCCGGGGAAGGCCATCCTAAACTTACGAGGGCTATGGTTAGCTTTGCCAACGTCATCTCATCCGCTTTTTGCGAGGCTAACTCAAATCAGCTCAAGAAAACAATTCGCCTGAGGCGCACCGAGCGCTTCAACCAGGAGCTCACGGTCGCCAAGAAAATACAGAGCCATTTGCTGCCAAAAGTAATTCCGACTATCCCCGGATTTGACTTTGCTGGCCTGCTCATCCCTGCGGCGGAGATAGGCGGAGACTATTGGAGCATCAAGTTTCACCCCAAGGATAATATCGTCACACTCAAACTGGCTGACATCACCGGCCATGGGATTGCCGCCGCCACCCTCGTAGCTGCTGTAAAGTTCACTTCCGGCGGATATTATAAAGGTGCTCAATCGGCAGCCGAAGTGATGCAGCAAACCAACAGGGTGCTTACCATTGAGACGCCGCACGAAATTCTGATCAGCATGATTTATGGCTGGCTGCGCCCAGACACTTATGAACTGACCATTGTGAATGCCGGTCACGCGCCCGCTTTTATCTGCACAAAAGACGGATGCGTGGATATGCCGCTCACCGGCCCATTGATGGGTCTGACCGAGAAAGCCGCATATAACGAAGTAACATATACGCTGGCAAAGGATGACTTGGTGTTCTTCGGCTCCGATGGCATAATAGAAGCAGGTATTGGTGAACGTTTCGGCCTCGATAGGCTAAAAGCGCTGGTCATGGAGAACAAGCATTTATCGGCCAACGAAATCGCCGATATAGTGGTCCGAAGCGTGACCGATTTCGTTAGCCAGCCTCATGATGACATCTCGCTTCTAATAACCAAGGTTGTTGGAGAAGCGCCTGCGGTCAGCGCCGAAGCAAAGCCCAGAAGAGGAAGCAAGAAGACTCGTGATTACTAGCCGTTCCGCCGTGAGCATATTCGCAATAGCGTTGATGCTCATAATCACGTCTTCTACCCCACTGTTGGCGCAAGAAAAGGGTGCTCCAACCGAGCTTACCGCGACGATGCGCACGCGCTACTTTATCGTGCGCTATAACCCGTCAGACCCTTACCTCGCCAATCTAATGGCTCGCGTTGCGCAGGATGAGTTGATACGAGTGTCGAAAATACTCGGATATAGCCCAGACCCAGATCAGCCGTTCCCTCTGCGCATATATAAATCCCACCGCAGCTTCATTCGTGAAGAAGGAATTCTGAACAAATACACCGTGGGCACTGCCCAAAGTGGAAGCGCAGCAATCGCGCTCGATGCCAGCGGCGCTCTCATATTCCCGCAGGAGCCCCTGGCCCACGAGATCACGCATGCCATTATCTTCAGAATCCTTGGCCCGTTATCAAGCGAATTGCCTTTGTGGTTCAATGAGGGGCTTGCGAAACACGAAAGCGGGGCTTATGAGGGCAATGACAACAATCTCGTCGCAGACGCATCAGCAGACGGATCGCTCATTTCACTCTCAACTCTTCAGACGGAATTTCCGGAAAAAAGAACCGATCTCTCCTATGCTGAATCTGCCTCGGCCATAAGGCTCTTGATCAAGAAATACGGGAATTCGGCCCCCAAAGCCATCATTCAGGATATGACTCACACAGGCTCGTTCGAGAAATCAATGCTCAAGGTGACCGGCGAATCCCCAGATCACTTCGCAGCCCTTTGGTATGATGACACCACCAAGCGCTACTGGGCCTGGAAGCTCATGCGAATCGTGACAACTGTCCTATGGACTATTATGGCGATATTGGCCATAATCGCATTCACCGTAAGGCGCAGAAGAATGGCGGCAGCGGCAAAGCAGTGGGAGCAGGAGGAGTTTGAAGAAGCCCTGCGCAGGCAGCAGGGCAACGACTGGTCATTGTAAGTAAAGGCGAGGCCCGATGGGAGACCTCACCTTTCATTATTTAAACTATTGGCACACCCTATTTACTAGGGACCGCCAGGTCCGCGCATCATATTGCTGTAAGGATTGGGCGGAGGCGGGTTCTTGAACGTGCCCACGAGGTCGCCCAACCTATCGATCTTGATGTCGATATTGGCTTTCTTCTTCTGCTCATCAAACTTCTTCTGGAAATCAGGATCCATTTGTGCATTCTGCATAGCAACCGTATCCTTGACTTCGTCCTTAACCTGATCAAGCGTCGAATTGGCCTTAGGCTGCTCCTGGATGAACTTCAGTATGCAATACAGAGTCGGCTGGGTCGGCTGATTCGGCTGAGGCGGCGTCACAACCGTTACAATGCTGCTAACTTCACCCATTTTGGTATCTTTAGCTGCTTTTGCGATTGGAGCAGGGAGTCCTTTCTGAGTTTCCTCAACCCATATTTTGAAGGCTGCGCCACGCATGGGGAAGCGAGGATCAGAATACAGAAGTGCAGCTTTGTCGAAATCCATTCCCCCTTTGATCTTCGCAGCAGCTTCTTCGACCTTTTTCTTGTCTGAGTTCAAGATCAACGCAACCCACTTGCGCTGGCCATGCACATAGCGAGGCTTCATCAGATCGTATGCGGTCTTGATCTCCGGGTCGGTAATCTTCTCCAGCTTCTCGAACAAATTGATCCTTGCCTGCATAGCTTTGAGTTCAGACTTCAGACCGTCCTCACCCAGCAACTTGATCTGATCGTCATACATACCGTCGCGCTTAAGAATCTCGATCTGCTTGTTGACCTGAACATCTGTCACCGCAACTTTCTCTTCCTCGGCCCACTGCAGCAATATCTGCTTCTCAATCAGAGTCTGTAATGCCTGATTGCCTGCCTGCAAAGTCGATTGATTGATAAAATCTGTCGACGATACGGGCGCTCCGTTTACCGTAGCTACCGGGTCTGGCAAATTTACACCAGACTTGCCACACCCTACAAACGAAAGAGTCACAGCAGCAACAGCCACTGCACCGATTGCCAAAAGGACGTTTCTTCTCATTTTTTACTTATGCTCCTTAAGTATATTTTTTCAACAATGTATGATTAAACAAAGCGCATCTATATTCCTGCTTGCTTTGCAAAATACCCATAACAGACAAGCATAAAACAATAATGCACAGCTAAAAGGATAAGCGAACTCCTACCACTTCAACGATATCTTGCGATCTCCTGGAGGACACTGCAGCAACGTGACATAGTATACACCATCAACTACTTCCTGGGTAATCGTGCTAGCCCTGCCATCCACTATAATCTCTTTCGGTGAGTTTCTAAGAACGAAAACGGTTTTCTTTCCTGCCAACAGCTCGATCTCTGCTCTGCCCGCGCCATTCATAAGCGAGTGCATGCACGAGCATCCCAGAACATCCAGGAACTTAGACCGACGTCCTACCACTCTAAAGACCCTGATCGAATGCGGTTCGACCGATATGATCGGATCACCATCCGGCAAAAATGCGCGCGCTTGGCAATCCCACAGATTCGCGCGTCCCGGCCTTGCCGTGGCAGCCCCCGCGTTATCCTTCATGTTGGTCAAAATAACATAGTCGTGCTTGTTGCTGTTCCAAAGAATGCCTTCGCTGCATGAATCGATAATCTGTGCCGGCACATCCATTTCCTGCATTGCGTAGGCAATAGCCTTCACAGCCATATCCGCAGTTTCACGAGAGAGCCCAAAACCGCAGAAGATGGCAAGAGTAGACCGATCTCTCCACTCAACAACTACGGGTAATCGCGTATCTGCATGCTCTGCTTCATAAAGAACATTTGCTCTGGAACCAAACACCCTTTTCAGCCCGGCGATGGCGGTAATCCTCGGCGCTAAATCTTCTCCCAAAAACGCCGATCTGCGAACACGAGAAACATCATTTAATGCTATTGGCTGCTCAAATCTAACAACCAGATCCTCTTCATCGTGCTTCAGCCCGATCAATTCCAGCATTCCCGGATAAGCCGCAGCGGAAGGCTGCACCCCCGGAAAGCTAACATCAGCGGAAAATCCTTGTCCCAAGCCGAACGCAACTGCTGCGCGTTTCTGCGAGCCCTGCCACCAATCTCTAATGACCAGCATCTGCTCAGCGGTCAATGGGAAATGCTCATCAAATACAAGGACCTGCACTTCAGGATGGTCAATTAAATCCTGCTGCAAAGTCTCCGCATGGAAAGTGAGAATCGGCAAATGCTCTTTGAATATCATCTCTTTGATGAGCGCTTCATAGAACTGAAAAACAGTCTCATAATTATATGGCGTGGAGTGGCGTGTGCCACTGTAAGAAAACACAAAAGCTACAGGCGCTTTCGGATATCCCAGTTTACCGGTGAGTTCTGCCGCTGCGGCGGGAATGCCATAATTGCCTACATCGCCCTCACCATACCAGTGTCCCATGAACCCGCAGGGCGCAGCGGCCAATGCCGCATTCGTGCAATCATTGGCAAAATCAGCGGGAGCGGGTTTCAGTCCGGCTTGGTCGCCTAAACCATCAACTGCGATGGTGGGTTTTGCAGATGTATGAGCAAGAACTTCAATCAAGCAAAGCTCAGGAGATTCCTGCAGCTCATCACCAGTTCTCATCAAACCGTTATAAACATCTTCGCGGCTCATTCTTGACATTACAAAGTCAATGCCCGGAACTCGCGCCAGCACACCAGAATTACAAGAATGGTTGAACATATCACCAGCGCATGTTCTTACAGACGGAGTGAAGTAAGAGGGAAGGATGCCTATATGCTTAGCGCCTAATTGTTTCGCGTGAGCTATTATGTCTGTGAAAAATTCTTGGACAACTGTCGCTTTGGCCTGTTGCAAAGCGAAGTAATCCGCATTCTCGCGTCTCTCGGTAGGATACTTCGCATCAGGATATTCTTCTGCATACCTGGCATAAAACGGATCTGATGAGCCTGGTATATCAACGCAATATTCGCAGCCCTCAAAAATAACGTACTGATAGCCGTAATCCCTTACGAAAAGCTCTATCAGTTCCTTAAAATATGATTTCCAGGCTTCAGAAGCAAACGATGCAAGAAATTTCTTGCCATCAACTTTAGTCTGATTAGCAACATCATACTGTGCTTCAGAGACTCCAACTCGGTCGCCTGCGCTCATAGACGCATGTATACGAATACAAGAAGCATATCCCCTGCGGCGAGCTTCTGCCGCAAAACTGGTGTATACCTCCTGATATTCACCTACCAAGTCATCATAGGTCAGCGCATTGTACAAAATGCATGCCATATTGAAACCTGATCGCTCAAGAGTTTCAAAATATTCAGCACGAGTTTCTGCGGTTCGGACATTTTGAGGTATTACGGGTAATAAGTTCATATTTGTGTCCCCCCAGGACATTTACACCAAGCAGTTAGAAGTAGACCAGTTTCCATAATAACGCTTCCTTCACTGTCAAAATCTGTCGCTAACCTAGCGCACAACCTATCATCCAATGACGATGAGAACAACATTGTACTCCCAATTCTCTGTAAGCATGAATGATTCGCCATAATTATACACCAGTTGGACGGAATTGTCTACAATCAAGGATAATTTCGGTATTTATTAAATCCTTAGCCTCACTATGTTCGCATCTGTGAGAGGTTAGCTATAGCTAACACATCTATTTAGAATACCCACCCAATATTCTGAGGCCATGAAAATTGCACATCCCTTTATGAACTCAACAATCATCACTCGAACGCTATGAGCCTTTCTATCCGCGAGTCTAATTCCACCTGATCTTTCGCAAATGACTCAATCGCAGCGATTGTCATTAAATCATCAATGGGCGCTCCCGGCCAATCCGCCACGTTTGGAATCTTGCCTTTTTTCTGAACCTTTTGACGATCTTCAGCGCTCCAATCGTGGAACAGGGCGACATGATGCTTGCGCGAAAGTTCCACCAAGTCATCGCCAGTTTCCACTTGATGCGCATGCCTGACGGCGTCCTCCACAAAAGACACGAACTGCGGGCCTATCTCCCAGAGCTGCGAAAGCGCATCCGCCTCTATTCCTCGCTCGTGGTTCAAGTTTACCTCAAGGTCGCGCCAGTTTCGTTGAATCAAATCATTTCTATCGATCTGCAAATCCAAATATTCCTGGGCGATCTTCGGCGGCATCGTGAGCACATCCACCCCGGCAAGCGTGGCGATCTGACGACCACTGTGCATACTCGCGGCGATCTGCTGGGTGGATATTTCCAGCATAGACGACCTGAAATTCTTCACCATTTCATCCGAAGCAAGCGCTGCCTTTTCCCCGACATTTTCCGGGCTGCCGAGGCCATTTTCTTCCACCATCTGGTTCAATCTGCCAAAAAACACATTCACAAATCTCGGTTTTGAAAACCTCGCAGCCAGGTAATTCTGCCGCGCAGAAAAGCCGAGGGTAAAGTTGACTGCAATCCCCTCTTGCGAGAGCATGCGGGTTATTACAAAACCTGCCGGCGATATCGGCGTCTTTATAAAGAAGTATTCTGGATTAATCTCGTAATATCTTCTTGCAAATGCCATTGAGCGCGGAATATCTGATGCCAGCGATGGATGAAGCTCCACACTTACCCGCGCCCCGAACTTCTGCACCAGGCTCAATGCAATTTTCGCGTTTATGAGAAATGCCAACTCTATCACAAGATCGTTTAGGGTGATATCAGGCCTGGCTTGCTTAATCTTCCTCGACGCATAAACCACAAGCCCATCCATAGCGCCTGTCTGCACCACCTGATTGACCAGGGTGTTATTCGTTGTCAGCCCTTCCAGTTCTGGAGACCACACTTTATCCGCCGCTTTCACATCACCGGTATCCAGCCAAAGCTTACTGGCCATTTCTCGCAGCCAAACAAACTTTTCCTGACTCTTATGCTCCGGCTTGCCCGGCCCTTTGAAATCCTCAAGCGCCAGTTCTCGCACCGCCTGAACCAACATCAAATCCTCATGCACTCCCACGATAATATCCATAACCTCACCCCATCTTTGATAATGATAAACTTATTTCGCCCAACATGTATCAGACAACGTCTTTCTTACCCAATTTTGGAAGCGAGGAAAGAGGTCGAAATATGGGAACTCAATATTGACAGTTTTGCTCTCTCGCTATAAACTAAACTTAGTAATTAGCATTCAAGGAGATAAAACATGCCAAATACCGGCAAGATTGTTATAATCGAAACTAACAAGGGCGCTATCAAGTTTGCTCTTTACGAAGAGGACGCACCGATTACCACGGCCAATTTTATCAAGCTGGCTGAAGCTGGGTTCTACGACGGACTCACTTTCCATCGAGTAGTCGAAGATTTTGTAATCCAGGGGGGGTGCCCTAATGGCACAGGCACAGGCGGATCAGACGAGACAATCCCACTAGAGATCAGCCCCAAACTACGCCATGACGCGGCGGGAGCTGTGGCTATGGCGCGCTCACAAAGCCCCGACAGCGCATCTTGCCAATTCTATATCACCCTTGGCAAACAAGACTTTCTGGACAACAACTACGCAGTTTTTGGCTGCGTAACAGATGGGCTGGACGTGGTGCAAAACATCCAAATCGGCGACGTAATGACCAAAATCACTGTGTCCGAGTAATTCTCAAAATTTATTTGCAAGAGGTCTATGAATCAAATGAGCAAAGTCCATTTCGCTTCCGCCAAGCTCGCAGAGATGAGGGCCGAAGCCAGTCTTCCGGCCAAGTTCAAGCGTATGCTTGAGCAATATCCTATGAATGAAATGTTCGGCGGCAAGACGGTCGCCATCAAAATGCACCTGGGCGGTAATCTGGGTTTCACCACCATCCCGCCGCTTTTCGTCAAGCTTCTCGTGACTGCGGTCAAGGACGCTGGCGGCAGGCCGTTCATCACTGACGGCACCTGGTCAATTGCAGACGCCAGAGACAGAGGTTACACCGAAGAAGTGTTGGGCGCGCCGGTTGTTCCGGCTGCCGGGTTCAATGAAAAATATTATGTAACGGTGCCAATCGGCTACCGCACACTCGAAGAGGCCGACATCTGCGGAGAGATCATGAACGCCGATGCTATGATCGTTCTTAGCCACGGCAAAGGCCACGGCCACTGCGGCTGGGGCGGGGCAATCAAAAACATCGGCATGGGCAACGTCACATGCAAAACCCGCGGCGCCGTTCACATGCTTTCCGATACATCTTTTGAATGGAACGAAGAGACCTGCACGCACTGCAATCTCTGCGTGGACAACTGCCCCACCAAGGCTGCCTCGTTCGATGATAAGGGCAAGTTCAACATATTCGTGCACAACTGCCGCTACTGCATGCATTGCGTAACCACATGCCCGCAGAAGGCGATCACCATAAACGAAGAGGGCTCGCGCTATTTCCAGGCGGGTATGGCCTACGTCAACAAAGCCTGCCTCGATACTTTCGAGCCGAATCGAGTTATGTATATCAACTACGTAATGAACGTCACCCCGCTCTGCGATTGCTGGGGCTTCAGCTCACCGTCCATCGTGCCGGACGTGGGAATCCTCGCGAGTATGGACATAGTGGCGGTAGAGCAGGCGTCTATAGATCAGATCAAATCTGAAAACTTCATAGAGGGTTCCCTACCGCCGCCTCTCGCAATGGACCCGGAAACCCCCGGCCATCTATTCGAGAAAATCCACCACAAAGACCCGTATATGCAATGCGAAGAGCTCGCAAAACTCGGGCTTGGCGCTCAGGAATATGAGCTGGAGGAGATTAAGTAGGGGCTGGATGGTTTGATGGCCTGATGGTCAGATGGTCGGATAGTCCGATGGTTTGATAGTTGGATAGTTTTGAATTTGATGGGCCGGGAAATCTGTTCCTTCGATGGGCCGGGAAATCTGTTCCCGGTCCATTCTTTACTCGATGGGCCGGGAAATCTGTTCCCGGCCCACCTATCCTACTCACGCCTATCCGTGTTCAACAGCATGAACCCACCTATCACCAGCGCAATAAAAACCCATTCCGCATACAGTTGTGCCGTATCTAATTTAGCTGTGCTGCGACTCCATGCCCCTTCGCATGCAAAAATAGGAGCATAACAATGTCCATTGAGCATTCCAGTATATACATCTACCACGGACCACGGCGCGCATAAACCCGTTAGAACGATCAGAACTATTCCAATGATAATGGTCGTACGTTGTTTCTTATTCATATGCTTCTCCCTTCCAAAAAAAGCCCGCAATCCAAAATAAAACTACGGGCTTATGACCTAAAACTTATAACTTACAACTAAAAACTACCATCGCCAAGTGCACCTATCAATCTTATAATATATCAAAACCATAACAACAGCAATCCCCAGCGCCACGATCTGCTCGTGATTAGCGCATACCTGCGACCACTTAGCGCGGCGTGATTCTGACTTGGAATAAGGTTTGATCCTTGGAATCCATCGGCGAATCTCGCTGCAATAATCCTGATAATGCGGGGCAAATATCTCTTGCAAGCGCCGCTCCTCGCGTCTCACTCTCAGCGGGCCATAAATCGCATAAAGAATCACATAAGTCACCAAAATATACGGGCAAACGGTCCAGGTCATGATAAAAATCCCAAGCCCCACGAAAAACCTGCCGAAATACATCGGGTTTCGCACATGCGAATACGGGCCGGATATAGTGAACTTCTTATCTTTATGCAAATGAGAAGTCGCCCACATCTGAATGATCTCGCCCAAAATCACCACCGGCAAGCCATACCAATAAGTATTTATATCGTAAATATAGCCCAGAATCCCAATGAAAGCTATCGTCATCAGCGGCACACGCCACCAGGTCATAGCGCGATGCACCTTATCTTCAAGACCTTCAAGCGAGCCGCCGCTCTTAATTTCCTCTGACAAATTCTACCTCCTGAATAATTGCAACAGTTGGAATATTAGCACATCCAATGCCTACGGTCAAGATGAATGGGAGTTCGTAATCGCGATATGCTATAATTTTGGGGTGAAGATCACAGCAGCCAAGCGAATATTGCTCAGCCCCATCAACTTGGGAGTCAATGCGGATACCCGTCACTTTTACTGCCAGACAATACCGGGCTTCGATCACCTTCGCCCTAAGCCAACTCAATTGAATCAGTTTGCCATGGAGCACATTAATAATGACCATCCCGATAGACAAGACTGGTTAGCGGAGAACCTTGAAACTATATGCACAGCCGTCGCCAGCCCCGAGATACTCTATGCCAAACTCGATTACAAGTCCAACATGAAACATTGGACGCAATGCCATGCTATCGAACATCCTGCAAATTCATCTGAATATCTCATCGTGATCTTGAGCTTAGCTGCGCTCGATAATGAGGAATCTGAGTTTCATCAAGTAGTTACTGTCTTCCCGGCGAAGAGGCGAAAGTTTTTCGATGGTGAGGGAAATCTCCGTCCTAAATGGCGCCTGTACAAAAAATAGGGACTGAGCCGCGGAAGCACAGTCCAAGAAACATATCCGATCCCGTCCACGGTGCGCTACATCCGCATCTCTTAATTCAATATGCCCAGGAAAAACTTGTAAGTCTCTCCTCCGCTGGGCATAAGGGTAACATGGGAAGCGACTCCCACCTCAGGATCTACATATTAATTGTACCATAATACGCCATAATGTCAACCCAGTATTTTCGGGCATAAGACGAGACCTACCCTTTTTCGTATTTTCGCCATTTCGTGCTTTCGTGATAAAAATCTCCCCTACTTTGCCTTTAATAAATACAAGAAGAAAGGCGCTCCCAGCATCGCTGTCACCACTCCCACCGGCATTCCGCTTGGAGGCAACACAACTCTTGAAACGAGATCGGCGAGCACCGTAAGGGTTGCCCCTGCAAGCGCGGATGTGGGAATCAGCAGCCTATGATCGGGGCCGAATAGTTTCCGGCATATATGCGGAACCACCAACCCCACAAACCCGATAATCCCGCTCACAGACACCGCAGCGGCAGTTATCAAAGATGCCACCACTATTATTATAACTTTAAGATTCTCGGTCTCTATCCCCAAATGCCTCGCCGTCTCCTCGCCCATCGCAAACACATTCAAATCCCTTGCAAAAGCGAAAAGCGCGACCAATCCAAACACCGCAAACGGCCCGGCAACTTTCACAGCCATCCACGGGTCTGCCGCATCAAAACTGCCCATAAGCCACGATATTATCTTCGCCTGAGCCTGCGCGGGGTCGCCTGCGGTCAGCGCCAGCACAAAACTCAACAGCGCCCACAAAAATGAACCGACCACTATCCCCGCCAGCAAAAACGAATGCACTGAAACCCGTCCGGCAGACCTGGCAAGCGAAAAAACTATAAACATCGCCCCTATCGCGAAGCCGAAAGCAACAGCCGAGGTGACATACCCGCCCGCAAGCCCTCCAAGCCCAAGCTTAGCCACGACTACAGTTGCAATCCCTGCTCCCAACGCCGCGCCCGACGACACTCCCACGGTATACGGGTCCGCCAACGGGTTCAATAGTAACCCCTGCAGCGCGGCGCCCGCCATCGCAAGCAGCGCGCCCACTATCAGCGCAAGCGCCGCGCGCGGCACCCTTATTCCCCAGATTATGACGTCAAACCCCGCGTCAGCCTCGCAAAGAGCGCCGCCAAGGGCAGGCATGTGCGAAATCGCCACCCGCGCCACCGTCCCAATGGGGATTTTCGTCTCCCCATAAGAAACATCCAGCGCCAGCGCACAGGCAAGCAATATTAAAAGTAATGCGCATGAGATCAGCAGACGCGAAAATATTCGCGACCGAACCTCACCCGATGCAGTTTTTGTTGATTGGCTCATAACAAACCAAAGTATACGTCTCCTGAAGCCATCGGTCAACAACTAAAATTGCGAAAGCGAGGGTATCTAAAGATTAACAGAAGGAATCGCAGCCTCGGATGGCGAAAACAAGCATAGACACAACGAAAGGAGCACGATGAATGGCGGCTAAATTAATAATAGCGCTTAGATGGACAATAATTGCAGCGCTGATTATATCGCTCGCGCTCATCATCATCCGCTGGCGATTTCCTGCCGCGCAAAGCGCGCCCGGCGATCATTTGGCCTGGTTAAAAGACCTCTGGAGCATCTGGCGCAATCATCGCGAGGACCAGCGCGAACTCAACGGCAATCTGCGCGCGCTCCGAGGCAAGACCGCTCTATTAGTCGACCCAAACCCCAAGAGCCTACGCGTAATGACATGGAAACTTGAGCGCCTGGGCTGCACAGTATTCGAGGCACAAAACGGCGCCCAGGCGCTGTCTGTCGCGCGGGAGCAAGCAATAGATATGCTCTTCGCGGATTCTTTGTTATCTGATATTTCTGCAATCGACTTCTACAACTCCCTGCCAAACAAAACCATACCTATTATCTTCCTTGGCGCCACAATCGGCCAATGGGACAACCTCCGCGCCCTCGGCAGCAGCGTAGCAATCCTTGCCAGACCTTTCGACCCGACCCAAGCCGCCTCCCAAGCCGGCCAAATACTAAGGCGCCAACCGCCCCACGGCTCAGCGGGAGCTTCGCCCTCCCCAACCGCCAATACCTAACACCCAACACCCAAATTTGACTTCCATGCCCATTCTGCTAAAATAGCATCAGGTAATATTCCTCAGGAGTTTACAAGATGGACAAGGAAAAAACTATACACAACCTGAAAATGCAACTGCGCCTTGAACGTATTGTGATAGCAGCAATTGCATTAACACTCGCCACGGTGTGGACCGTGGGGCAATTGCGAGGCGGAAAATCATTTATTCTGGTTGACGGCAAGCCTATAGTTTGTGTGTATTCGGAAAAAGATGCCGAGGTTGTGCTGACCCAGATCAAAGGCGAATCCGGCTGCAACCCGTCAGAAGTTGCGTTCCAGCAGGAAGTCCGCGTGGCAAGAGCGCCTTATGACGCTCGCCCGGTAAGCCGCAGCAGAGCATTCAGCACGGTGCGCAAAGTTGTGTGTGCACTGGCTCCAAGGTGGGCAATTATTGTGGATGGCAAGCCAATTGCTGCCTTACCTGACAAAAAAACCGCTGTAGACACGTTGGAAGCAGCAAAAATGAAGTTTGGAAGTATGGTCCAGAACCTTGCCGAAGAGCCGCAATTCAAACAGAAGGTAATGGTAGATATCGCGGCTGTCCCTCTTAAGCTCTGCTGCAAGACCGCCGAAGAGGCCGTAAATCTGATATTCTCGAACAAACCCGTTGAAACTACAGACGCCATTTACACTGTCCAAAATGGAGACATTGCTGGCGCAATAGCACAAAAACATGGGTTGAAGCTTGAGGAGATCATCCAGATCAATCCTGGGGTGAATCTTGCGCATCTGCATATCGGCGACAAGGTTCATGTTAAAGCGCTGCGGGCCAGATTGCAAATCTGCCCGAACAATCTTCGGCATCAGGATACCGAAGTAAAGCTGACGGTTATCGTGAGAGATCTTTCGGATAAGGTCGAAACTATCCCCGCACCGCTTCAATACGTATCCAGCGCACAGCTTTACCTGGGCAAGAGCACATTGCTTTTTCCCGGCAGATCAGGGCAACGGCAGATCAAGGTGGCAATTATCTATGAGAACGGCAAAAAGACCGGTTCAGAGATAATGGCCGAAGAGGTCTTGCGCGAAGCGTCGCCCAGAATCATTGCCAAGGGAATCAAACCCAGACGCTAACGTAACGAAAACGTCACCCCGATTAAATCGGGACGATCATCGTTTTGAACATCGTCGGGGAACGGATTTCCCCGACGATCATCGTTTTGAACATGCGTCGGGGAACGGATTTCCCCGACGATCATCGTTTTGAACGTGCGTCGGGGAACGGATTTCCCCGACGATCATCGTTTTGAACGTGCGTCGGGGAACGGATTTCCCCGACGATCATGTTCCTCCTCGGAATGACGTAGTTTGGGAACTTCCGCTAAGCCGCCAAAGAATCAATCTCCACTGCCTCCAAATGATAGGAATGCATAGAAGCATCCAGCTCACTTGAGGGAATCGGCGGGCTCACGAAATAGCCCTGCACCTCATCGCAACCAAGAGACCGCAGGAAATCCAACTGCTCCAAAGTCTCCACACCCTCTGCAATCACTTTCATGTTCAGGGTATGTGCAAGTGAAATAACAGCACAGGCAATTGCGGCGTCACCGGCGCTATGAGTAATGTCGTGCACAAATGTTTGATCGATCTTAACGACATCAATCGGGAATCGCTTCAAATAACTCAGCGATGAATACCCGGTTCCAAAATCATCCAAAGAAATCCGCACCCCAAGCGCTCTCAGCTGGTGCAGTATCTGGGTTGCATGATCCGGGTCTTGCATTAGAACGCTCTCTGTAATTTCCAGATTCAGGCGTCGGGGGTCGAGGCCCGTCTCCTTAAGGACATTACTGACGGTCGTCACGAGATCGCCCTGCTGGAACTGCCGAGCGGAGATGTTCACACCTATCACTCTCGGTTTGTAGCCCGCGTTTTCCCATTCCTTGCTCTGGATGCAAGCTGTGCGCAAAACCCACTCGCCTATTGGAATAATCAGTCCTGTCTCCTCCGCGAGCGGAATAAACACATTGGGAGATATATCGCCTAATTGCTGACTATGCCATCGCGCCAAAGCCTCAAGGCCGACCGGGAACCCGGTCCTGATCGCCACCTGAGGCTGATAATAGAGCTCCATCTCGCCGCGCTCCAACGCTTTCCTGAGATTGTTCTCCAGGATCAGTTTCTCCATAGCAGCCGCGTTCAGATCTTCCGTATAAAGGAAGTAACCGTTTCTGCCTTTTTCTTTGGCTTTATACATAGCCATGTCCGCATTCTTGACAAGGGTTTCTGCGTCCAACCCATGATCGGGATAAATGCTTATTCCAATACTGGAGGATATAAAGCACTCCTGCCCGCCCAAATCCATCGGCTGCGACAGGGCTTGGAGCATTCTCTCAGCGGCTTCCACAGCCGCCTCTGCTGTCTCTATATTGTCCAAAATGACCATAAACTCATCGCCGCCCATGCGAGCAATGGTATCCGCTTCGCGAAGGCAATCCGACATCCTTTTCGCCACCTCTTTGAGAAGCAAATCGCCGGTATTATGACCCATTTTATCATTGACGAATTTAAACCGATCGAGATCGAAGAACATGACCACGAGCTTACTGTTATCACGACGGGCCCGAGCAAGACCTTGAGCCAGGCGATCAGCAAACAACATACGGTTCGGCAAGCCCGTAAGGGCATCGTGATGGGCCAGATAGTTGAGCTTTTCACCGTAAACTTTTCTTTCGGTCATATCCCGAAATGCTATTACCAGACCTGAAATGCTGCCGTTCTTATCGCGAATCGGAGCGCCGGAATCTGAAATGTTCCTCACCACACCGTCTTTGGCGATCAACGATGTGTTGCTGGAAAGCTCCACAATTCCGTTTGTTTCCAACATTCTATCCACCGGACTCTTACAAGGCTCACCGGTCTGCTCATTAATGATATTAAAAACACTGGCCAAAGGTTGCCCGATCGCTTCCGCCTCGCTCCATCCCGTCAACATTTCGGCCGCCTTGTTCAGCAGCATCACCTTGCCCTCTGTATCGGTGGCAATGACGCCGTCGCCGATGGAACGCAGAGTGATCGAGAGCCGGTCTTTCTCGGATGCGAGGGCGCCTTGCGCGTGTTTCAAGTCTGTAATATCAGCGCTTATGCCCATGAACCTGTGAATCGCACCGAGATCGTCCACTATAGGATTGAGCGCCACATACAGCTCAACAAAACGTCCATCCGGGCTCACATATCCGGCCTCGAACGTCGTTTTCTTGCCCTCCAAAACCTGCTCTACATGATCGGCAACAAGCGGACGCACCTCTTCCGGCCAAAGATCCACGTAGTTCCTGCCGATCAATTCCGGCTGTGAAAAGCCGATTACTGATTGTCCGGCTGCGTTGATACTCAAATACCGCCCTTGCTCGTCAAACACTTCAATTGAATTTGGAGAGTTTTCCACGAGATACCTATGCCGCCGCTCGGAGAGTGAAATATACCAGCCATAATCTCGGGCGCTGTGCAGAGCGTAGAAAAACGTGAGAGCCAGTGCGCATATCAAAAGCGTGACCACAAGACAAATAAGCCTCGACTGAGCAACCGCGCTCGGCCAATATGTGGGATCCATATCCATTCCGAGGGTGCCGACCGGCTGAAATGGGTTGGTCGCAGTTGCTGACGTTAGAGTTCGAGCGGAAAGCTCGCTTTGGAGGCTCTGATTGGTTTGTTCTCCCAGCCTGTCCGCTGCCATCCATCCAAAGCTCAATATCAAGCCAATCAGACAGGCGGGCACGATCATCGACCGCGCACGCACACGGCTTCCGGTCTCCGAAGATGGCATCAGCAGCAGGGCGCTGCAAATTACCCCGGCCATAACGATGCCAAAAGCTGCTGCAAACTCTTGAGGCAAAACATTGCCGCCGATCACATGTGCCAAAATGGCTGATGCGATGGCGACGAGGCAGTATCGAACACTCCGGCTGGACACTCGCGATTCCAGAATTAGCGAAAGAGCGCTCCAAACGGCCCCCGCCAGTCCTAACAGTAGATGTGGCGACAGTTGAAGCTCGCCAACACCAATCAGACCGCCCAGGAACGCAAGGCCGGTCAACGGAGCAATGATGGATTTTCCGGGTCCCTTACCCCGCACGGCAACATAGCTGGAGCGGCCAAACTCAAGGAGAAAAACAAACGAAGAGGCCTTTATGCATACTCGCGCAAGTTCAAAGAGATGTGAGTCGCCCAAGTCGAGCGCTATCAGATTGAGCGCCTCAACGAGTCCGTATACCAACCCGAAAAGCCCAAGCCACTTCCATGGCAGGCGCGCCTGCCTTGATCTGCCAGGTGACAGACAAATCGAACCGACTACAAGGAAACTGATACTGCTTATTAAAACTATAAAATCCGCTTGTGAGCGAATAAAATCAAGCATAAATCTACCGCCTTAATCTCTAATATGTTTATCCACATTAGCCAGGCGTAAATAACATGCTTATTGCTCTGGGAACAATCGCAATGCAAATTTTTCGATCTGAGGGTAATGCGCTTACACAGCAAGAATCAGCCAATCATCTTCACCCAAAGCTGCCTGGTCCTGGGTCCATCGAACTCAGTAAAGTATATCGATTGCCAGGTGCCCAGTTTCAGAAGGCCGTCTTGCACAATTACTGTAAGCGACGGCGCAATAAGGCTTGATTTTACATGCGAATCCGAATTGCCCTCTATATGCCTGTAGCCCGCGTGCTCGGGATAGGTCTTGGAGAGCGCGTTGAGCACATCGAAGACTACATCCGGGTCGGCGTTCTCATTGATGGTCACCCCGGCGGTCGTATGAGGCACAAAAACACAAACAATACCATCTCTGAAACCCGCGCTGGTCACGGCGCTTTGCACTCTATCCGTTATATCTACAAACTGATTTCTCTGGTTTGTTTTCACAGAAATCACTTCCATATTGGTTCTCCTCGCAGCAAGACAGGAGGGCGAGGCTCCCGCCGAGCATTTTTGCTGCTCAGATTATACACAAACCGCAATACTACATGCAAAAAGCAAATCCTGCCCTGCCAAGCACACATTGTGAATGTATTTTGTTCGCATAGCAAGTTGCGTGTTTAATATGGTCCTCCTACAGGGTATTTAGCAGCCGATTAGTCACCATTCAACATTATTTTGCCCGTTCGCCAGGATGAAAGGGGGGATAGACGCATTTGGCAAACTTTGGACGGGCATCTGGACAAATCGAAAAGCAAGCGCATAATGCGCAAGTCCAAGACATTTCAAGGAGGACAATCGATGAAACGCTATAGCCTGATATACATTGCATTTGCCCTTTTGATCGTATGTGCAGCCGCTTCGAGCGTGCTCGCATCATTCCCTAAAATTGATGGGAAAATCACTCTGCCGATGCACCAGGGCTGGTTCGATGACACGGTTGCATGGTTTATATCCACCGATACTAACAACATTCGCTATGCGACCACGGAGAATCTTACACTTGCACCGGAGCTTTCCAGCGCTATCGGCAATGCCGCGCGCAAGATGTACATCGTTACAAATTTCAATAATTCCGGGCCGGTGTTCGAAACGGCCCCGACAGCCAGTTCACCCTATTATTCAGGGTTGTGGCAGATCTGTTTTGTGACATGGAAACCGGGAGTCACACCGCATGTCATCACAAATACCGACTCAGAGAGCGGAGGCAATCCCACAGGGCTGCCTAACAATACAAAGGTTTTTCTTACTTCCTCACCATTTGTGGGCTACCCTGAACCGCGAATTGTGGTAGATTGCCCGATAGTTGCATTGGGATCGCTTGCATCCCCCGCTGGTAACCCGCAGTTTGGTGGAATCTATCGCATACCGCAGGTGATCTCTCTGAACACTTTATCGGTGCCCAAGACGATCACTCTGCCCACATTTAACGTCTATTGCCAGGATGCAATCACAACAAAGCTTGGCGTGAAGCGAGTTATAATCCCTGATGTGGAAGAACCGACACTAGCAAAACTTCTCAAGGCAAATTTCGCGCCAGGACTTGGTGCCTTACCATTCAGTGATACTCAGCGGTTCTGGGTTATAAACTGGAAACAGCCTAATGGCGGCGGCGTTTTTGTGGTTCCTCCAGCTCAATTTGCAGTGGTCGAGCAGTGCCCCACTGCATTCAGTTGGCGCAACAGCAACTTTGACTACACCCCGATAGGGCGTTACACGCTGCTGGATCGTGACTTTGACCCAGTAAATTACCCGGGGTTCACTGACAAGACTGTAATTAAAACACCGGAATTCATTGAAGAGCTGATGGAAGACGGCTTACTGGATGTTGTCTACGAGAACCACCGGCGAATCAATGCCCCACAGGTTCCAAACATACTGTAATAGACGCGAGAAATCTACGAATCAAAAAGCCCGAGGTATCTCGCCTCGGGCTTTAGTTATTTTGGTCTTTCGGGATTTGAGGGTTGGACCACAAGCCCATCAAACTATGATCCAAGCGTTTAACCCAACCCGGAAATCCCGAAACAGCTAACTGAACAACTAAGCCGATACGGTTTCGGGAAAAGGGTTTCCCGAAACAACTAATCAATTAAATGCGATTTCCCTCCATTTTTTTTTAATTTTACCGACATTAAGAGTATTCTTGTGATATACTGCAAATAACTGAGCGTTATGTTTCGAATCACGCATATTTTTGATGAGCAAGGAGAATACAAAGATCATGAATTCAAAGAAGAGTTTTGTTAGATTAGTTTTGCTGGTTACTGCGGTGGCGGTTTTAGGCCCCATGGCTGAGGCGGCTAACACCAACTACACGTCTAACCGGTCGCCATTGGTGAGCACCCCTTATGTGCCTCTGCCGATGGGAACCATTAGAGCGAAAGGCTGGTTGCTGAAGCAATTGGAGCTGCAGAAGACCGGTCTGACCGGAAATGCGGAATCGGTATACGGTGAGCTGGGAGCTAACAGCGGATGGCTGGGCGGTAATGCCGCCGATTCCAGCTGGGAACGGCCTACCTATTACCTTCGCGGACTCATTCCTCTCGCTTATACGCTAAATGACGCCACTCTAAAGACTCGCGCTCAAAAGTGGATCGATTGGGCAATCAATAGCCAGCAGGCAAGCGGGTATTTCGGAACTTCGGATGGTGACTGGTGGGCGCGAATGCCCATGCTGATCATGATGGAAGACTACTACGATGCAACGCAGGACGCTCGGGTTCTAACATTTTTGCAAAAGTATTTCGCCTACCAGGCGGCAAATGTGCCCAGTGGCGGATTGGGCTATTGGGGAGCCGCGCGCGTTGCAGACAACATCCTGGCGGTGCAGTGGCTATATAATCGCAATGGAGACCCCACGCTTCTGACATTCATGGACACACTAAAGGGTCTCGCCGAGGATTGGACCACCGCTCTGACCAACGGCACATTTGGGGACAACCACGGCGTAAACGTTGCCGAAGGGTTCAAGCTGCCTGCGGTCTGGTATCAGAAATCGCTGAGCGCAACCGACCGTGACGCATTCATGGCAGGTCACAACAATGGGATGAGGATGCATGGCCAAGCGCACTACATGTTATCCTGCACCGAGTTTATGGCGGGCAAGAGTTCATTACAGGGACCGGAGCTTTGCGCGATTGTCGACAGGATTTTTTCGGACGGCGTGACCATGACCATCGTAGGTAATCCGAAAATTGGTGACATAACTGAGCGGCTTGCGTTTAATGCGCTCCCGGGATGCTTGAGCAAGACCATGCGCCAGCAGCAGTATTACACGCTGCCAAACCAGGCTCAGAGCCTCTATGGCGCCAAGGGAATATTCGGCCAGGATTATGTGGACGCCCTGACCCCGTCGTGGGTTTCGGGTTGGCCGTGCTGCTGCTTTAACTGGCATATGGGCTGGCCGAGGTTCGTGCAGTTCAGTTGGGCGGCCACTTCGGATAACGGCCTGGCTATATTCACTTATGCTCCTACTGAGGTAACGGCGCTCGTGGGCAGCGGGGTAAGTGTTAAGTTTGTTGAGGATACCAATTACCCGTTCGAGGAGCAGATAAGGTTAACGCTGACAACCGCGCAATCGGTGCAGTTCCCGCTTGAAGTGAGGATACCTGAGTGGTGTGCGAGCCCATCTGTGAAGGTCAATGGCGTTGCGCAGTATAGCGTGTTTCCTGGGATATTCTATCGAATCAACCGCACGTGGAGTAATAATGACACCGTGACACTTGATTTTCCGATGACCCTAAAGACAACCACGCAGTTTAATAACAGCGTTGCCGTGGAGCGAGGGCCGCTGGTTTACTCGCTAAAGGTAGGCGAGAACTGGGTCAAACGAGAGACCAAAACAGTCAATGGGCTGGATTTCGGCGAGTATGAGGTGAAACCGACAACAGACTGGAACTACGGCCTGATAATCGACCGCAAAAATCCGGCAGCTTCGCTGACCGTGAACCAGGGGACGATGCCCGCGAATCCGTTCGTTCAATCCGATACTCCGATCACAATCACGGCCAGGGCCAAGAAGGTGCCATCGTGGACTATGGCGGTAAACGGACTGCCAAATGAGGTTCCGGTTGGGCCGGTGAGTTCGGATGCTCTTGAGGAGACGGTGACGCTGGTGCCGTTTGGAGCAGAAAATCTGAGAATTACCTATTTCCCTGAGGTTGTGGAGTCGGGGTTTGCCGGAGGATTGACGGGGCAGTATTACTCGGACAAAAACATGACCAATCTGGTTATGACCCGTGTAGACCCGGCGGTGAATTTCGACTGGGGCGCCAGCCCGCCTGCTGCTGGAATGAACAAGGACAGCTTCGCGATCAGGTGGTCGGGGCAAATAAAGCCCAGATACACCGGCGCCTACACATTTTATGTGACGTCAGATGATGGGCGTCGGCTATGGGTGAACAATCAACAGATCATAAACAACTGGGTAGACGGCAGCGGAACATCGACCAGCACCACCATCAGCCTGACGGCTGGAACCTGGTATAGCATCAAGCTGGAATATTACGAAAACAACAGCGCTGCCAGTGTTGCAATGGAATGGAGCTCAAGCAGCCAGGCGAGGGAAATAGCGCCGCCATCTTGTCTGAGGTCTGCAGATTCGGTGGACTCGGACTTGATCTATACATTCGATGAAAACGCCGGGACCATTGCAAAAGATTCTTCCGGCAGCGATAGGCATGGCGCTTTAATGAACGGCACGATGTGGACAACCGGAAAGATCGGCAGCGCCATAAGCCTTGATGGGCTTGATGATTATGTGGCCGTGCCGAATATCGGGAACCGAGCCAGCTTTACATTAATGGCGTGGGTGAAGGTAGATATGCTGGCCAATGCGAGAAACGCCCTTTTCCACTGCGATGGATGGGAGAGCGGCGACGCCGCGCTTTCCGTTGCAAACACCGGCGAGCTGATATTCGCGCTCAATGGCGCATCGGCAGAGGAGCAATCGTCGGCTTATAAGTTCTGCGGCGATGATCTTGGCCGGTGGAAACATGTGACCCTCGTCTATGACAGCGCTGCGAAGTCGGTAAAGTTTTACTTGGACGGCGTGTTGGATTCCACTAGAAGCTACACGGCCGCGCCTGTTGCCGCGCTAAATGGAATCCGCATCGGCGGCTGGGATGGTGGAGGCCGCAGCTTTGACGGTAAGATAGATGATTTTCGAATATACAGCCGAATTCTTACGGCTGCAGAAATCACGGCTATGGGCGATACTGGAGAGTCCCGAGGCCTTAGAGCCCAGTATTTCGATAATATCGACTTTACAGCCCAGAAACTTGTCAGGTCGGACGCAAACATCGATTTCAACTGGGGTACGGGTTCGCCAAACGCGAGCATAGGAGTGGACACTTTTTCGGTAAGGTGGACCGGCAAGATTAGGCCAAAATACTCTGAGACTTACACATTCTATACTACCTCTGACGACGGCGTGAGGTTGTGGATCAATGGGCAGTTGATAATTGACAACTGGACCAATCACACGGCCACGGTAGACAGTGGAACGATCAGCCTTGTTGCCGGCCGCAAGTATGATATCAAGCTGGACTATTACGATAACCTGACAACCGCTCAAATCAAATTGGAATGGGCGAGCGCTAGTCAGATCAGAGAGACCGTGCCGGCGAGCCATTTGCTTGCGCCGGAAAATTACGTGGATCCGTCGCTGGCTTGGTATAAGTTCGACGAGGCAAGCGGGACTGCCGTAATCGATTCAACGGGTAATGGCAACAATGCCTTGGTGAACGGCAGTTACTCTCGATTGACCGGTAAATTCGGAAAAGCCATAAACCTTAACCCCAGCACCGGCTATGTGAGCATGCCTGCGGGTATTATGCAGAACTGCACAGACTTTTCAATCAGCGCATGGGTGAAGATTGATACCAATTCAACATGGGCGAGGATATTCGATATTGGTTCCGGCACTAGTAGTTATATGTTCCTGTGCCTTATGCAGGGCAGCGGAATTAGGTATGCTATCAAGTATAGCAGCGGCGGCGAGCAGATATGCGATTGCCCGATCGCGTTGCCGACGGGAATCTGGAAGCATCTGGCGGTGACACAGGTTGGAAGCGTTGTGACGATCTATATGGATGGCTCGCAGGTGGCTCAAAACAAAGGAATAACCAACAAGCCGTCCGGTTTGGGAGCCACCACTCAGAGCTGGATAGGAAGGTCGCAGTACAATGACCCGTATCTGGATGGAATGGTGGATGATTTCCGAATATACACTTGGGGTTTGAGCGCCACCGAAATAGCAGCTATGGTTGCTGATAGGCCGGATAACTGCATTGGATACATAAAGAAAACGGGCATCATCGGGAATCAGGTGATGTTGGTAGGTAAGGTAGTGACGTGGGCTGATCCGGTATCGTTCTACATCCAGTGCCCTGAGATCGGCCACACGACATGCGGCATCAAAGTCATTAGCTCAGCGCTTCAGACGCCGGGGGCTGTTGTGAACGTAAGCGGCGTTTTAGGTAAGAATACAGACGATGAGCTGGTTGTCAACGCGACATTAGCGAACCCCGGGCTTGCCAAAGACATGCCCAAGGCAATGGGCCGCATGAACAGGAATGTATGCGGCGGCACCCAGGGAGTGGCCCAGGGAGCCACCTATGGGGTCGGAATCAACACGGTTGGCACCCTGCAGACCACCTGGGGTAAAGCAACGAATGTGGTAGTCGGCAGCTCGATGACCATCTACGATGGGTCGACCTTCATCGTCAAGACGCCAATCCTCCAAGGAATCCCGACTCCAATCACGGTTTATGGACCGATATACGGCATATCAGACGGCGACTACGTGCGAGTGACAGGTGTATCTACCATCCGCAAGACCAGCGGCGTGTATTACAGAACGCTCGTTACCAGAAGCTGGGATGATGTTGTCCTTATGTCACACGCTATCCCATAGGAGTAAAATAAGCCTTGTTCGGGCAGAATCACTTGTTCGGGCGGAATCTCTGATCCGCCCGCAATAACAACCTATGTTCGGGCTGGATTTGCAATCCAGCCCGTAAGTGGCCATCTGGGATCTGCGATCCCTAAAGCAAAACGCTGTAACTGAGCACAAGCCCAGCATCCTGAGCTCCCTCTCCTGGGGGAGATGGCCGGGGTGAGGGCGCAACGTAATGGCAAAGCGCCTTACCTCTCCGTATTCCCCTTCCAAGAATAACAATTCTCCTTCACCGCCGCGTAATTCTTATCAAGCTCCGGCTCCAATAGGATAATCGCCGCAATCCGACGGGCCATATTCATCACCTCGCGCGCTTCTTCGGGCTTAAGATCGCGCCCCAGCATAACATACTCGCGATAGCTGAGCCACTTCTTAATCACCTGATATCCGCCTATATGGTAATCCCACACCCGCGCCGGTATGTTCTTCCAATACGCCTTATCATTGAGGTAAACGTCCAAAGTCTCGTCGCCAAGCAGAGGCAAGTTGCAGTCTGATTCTTCAGCGCCAAAAGCCCGCCGCTCGATCTTGCCCTTACCCGGCATTGTAACGCCATCTTTACCGCCATGCCCCCATCCCGCTGTAATCCGAAGGTCACCCGCGCCGGGGTCTATTTGCCCGCCAGCCGCACCCGAAATCCCGCCAATCTTCTTCAATTCCGGCCTGATCTCACCCGAAGTCACCCCCGCCACGTCGCTTTCCGTATCCAGCAGCGCCGCTATTTTCTTGCCCAGTTCTGCAGATTTGATAAGAAGCTCGCGGGAATTAGGGAGGGGGATTCGCGGCCAGTCTCGCTTTATTCCGTCAGCATTTTCAACAAGATAGTTAGGTGAATAGCCAATCGCAAGCACATGCATCCATAAACTTGAGGCATTATCCCAATCGTCAATTGATGCGAGACCGATTGACGAGAGGTAATTGAATGCTTTTAAGCTAAGGTTTGCATGAACTACTTCACTCTCGTTAATAAAACCAGGAATCACATGGTTTTTAGATTCTTTATTAATGCCATTCTTGAAAAGTATAGGGAAATAATACGCATCTGTATGGAGTGCATGTTGAAGGCCAATAGTTGAAATAAAATTAAACGGTACGCCTTCTGGTGCGGCTACTCCACGTCTTCGAGTAACTAAAGCCCCGTTTCCTTTCCAGCATTGCTTTGCATACGATGGGCGCGGTTCATTCCATAATGGTCGAATAGTGTTGTAAAAACACCATCTCGTATCCATCGGACGAACCGTGGCACGCCGAATATTTTCGGATGAAAATGTTTCAATTGATATTACCTTATCTCTTGTTAGCCTTGCATTGAACCTGGCAGCATTAATAGCGATTCCAGGCGCCATTGCTGCAAGTTGTTCCATGCTAATAGATTCATCAAAATAGGTAATCATTCGATTCTTGAGAAGATCATAATCTGTATCTATTAGCGCATCGCGACGGTTTTCTAAGATTCCTAGTGATGGAGATTGCTCTGGTATTTCGCTAACACAAACCCAACTCTTATATTCTTTTGATACTTTTTCAGGCCTAAAAGAGTACCTATTGCTCTCATCGGGCATCGACTGCTCATAACGCTTTTCGAAATTCGGGTCATTAAGGGTTTCAAGTAATTGTTCTCTTCTGTCCGATGCTTTTGCATCATTTAGATCATCTCGAAAAACCACATGCTTTGATTTATCTTTATTCTTTGATTTAAGCCATAGAGAGATTGCAACACCTTGCTGAATACCGGGAGAAAAACCTTGAATGGCAAAAACGGTCTCACTTGTTCGTCCATCTGGCGCATATTCAGATATTTTTCTGTTGCCATGCATATTTTCTATCCAAAACTTATCAAATGACTCAAGTAAATGCTGCCGCAAAACGACAAAAGAAGGCTCGCTCACCCAAGAATGATTGGAAATAAAGCACACCACTCCCTTACCGGTCATCTCGGCTATTCTCCGCTCTGCAAGCCGAAAAAACCGCACATAAAGGTCATCCAAATTGAATTTCTTAATTCCCCACTTGGATATTAGTCCTTCTTTGTAAACATCCACCAAACCCTGTTCTTCTTTGGGGCTGATACCGGCAAACGCATTATATGGCGGGTTTCCTATCACCACCAGCACGGGTTTTTCTCGCTTAACCTCGGCTGCCGCTTCGCGCTCTTCTTCAAGCTCATGAAAAGCGAGCTGCATCTTAGGCTCTGTCGGCGGCTCCCATCCCGTAAGCGCATTCGTAAGATACACCCCGGCGCGCTCGTTCTTCTCATCAGATAACTGCGCGCCCAGGTTCTGCAGCAACACTCCAAGCTGCAAGTGCGCCACCACAAAAGGCGCTGGCAATATCTCAAAGCCAAACACCCGCTTCATTGCCGCCTGCTTCACATCATGGCCTATCAGTCCATCATCCCCCTTCTGCCGCAGAGTCTCCTCTATCCGCCTCAGGGTCTCCACCAGATAAGCTCCGGTTCCGCAGCACGGGTCCAGCACATACACATTTGGGTCAGCAAGGCCGTCGGGTATCCTTAGTTCCTCGCGCAGCACCCTGTCAACCCGCTCCACCATATACTTCACTATCTCAGGCGGGGTATACCATACGCCCAATTCTTTTCTAAGCTCAGGGTCAAATGCCTCCAAGAACGGCTCATAGAAATACTGCACCGCATGCTCTTCCTTGAACTTCACGAAGAACTCTTCACGCTTCACCCTGTTCAACACTTCCCCTGCCCAGTTCATCACCTCTTCAAGCTCCAAAGGCCCAAGCTGCGATGGCGTGGAAACCTGCTCAAAAAGCGCCCGAATCATAGGCACATGCAAAGACCATTGCGCCATACGCCAGTTGAAATGATCTTTCGTGGAATGGCCTTTTTCCTTACTCCAAAGCACCCATGCCGAAAACAAACCGTAAAAAAGAGTCTGCACAAGCGTAGACCGGAAGAAATGCTCTCCCTTTTCACCCACAAACTGCAGCCCAAGCGCCTCTTCCAGCGAAGCCCGCACTGCGTTCAACGCTGCCAGGTCTTTTACTGCCTCCACCCGCGCCTTTGCATCCCGCGCGTAAGAAGCCAAAAACCACGCCAAATCTTTAGGCTCCGTCAGCGGCGCGGCCTGCTGCATCACTCTCTTCAAATATTCCGAAAACCGTTCCCCATGCCTATCTGCCATAGTGCGCGGGTGTGCAGTTTGCGCCCAAAAATCCTGCTCATTATCAGCCAGGCTAAAACGCTCCAGACGCACGGGTTTATCATCATTCCCGCGCTCAAGAAGCAGAAAATCGCGGTAATTCGTTACTAAAACCAGTCCATATCGCCCTAAATAGTCCTTTACTTGCTTAGAATCCGCGATCTTGTCTACATCATCCTTGGTTCCTTTTACCTCAATTGCCCCACGCGCTGGAATCTGATCAAACACATTTCCGGTCTTGGCTTGCTTGCGGATTTGATCGGGTGTAAACAACCCGCCATCAGGCAACCCCGCCCCTTGATTTTTGAGCGCAATGATACAATGCACCTTCGGTTTAAGGGTTTTGCCTATCTCATTGAGAAGATTCTGCAGAGCGCCATAATGCGCGGTTTCATCCACAGCCGCACCGCTGTGACGCGTATTGCGCAGCCCGAGAATATAATTTTCAACGAAATCCATCAAGTATGCTCCATATAAAGCGATTAAACTACCTATTCAACACCTTATTCATCGACGCGCATTCTCCCTTCCCCAATCCTCGCTGTTTCTGCAAACCTTTCCTACCGAACCCCACTGCCACACAAAAAAACCACCAAATCCCAGCCTCATCCCCTTCTGGTTTTTCAGGATTTGAGGGTTGGAGCACAAGCCCATCAGAACCCTTCTCCCAATTCATAATTCATAATTCAAAACTCAGAACTCATAATTTGGGTTTATACCAGAACGATCTCCAATACTTCTGATCCATTGCGTAGTAGTCTATCGGGGTGCCGGGGTTGTAGCTTTTGTCTATGAGGCCGTATTTGGTCAGCTCGCGTATGTAATCCGGCCTGGGAATGAAGCCGGGCATGTCGAAGCGTTTGATTTCGTCGAGCTTTTTCTTACCGTCTTTGAGCATTCCAAGGATAGCTTCATAGGCATAATCACCTTTTTCGGCCATGCACCCAGTGCCGTATTCGTCTTTGCAAATGCCTAATCCGCCTGCTGATTTTTGAAGAGGCGCCAGCAGCATCAAGGACTTTTCCGGCTGGGTCAGGTTGAAGTATAGATGACGCTTATCGTTTCCATCCGAAAGGCTTGATGGCAGAGACCGCTCTTTTGTATGGCAGCTCACACATCTTTCATCTATAGCTTTTTTAGCTTGTTTGGTGGATTCCCATTCCAAATCGAAACGGTTTGCGGGGTTATTTTCAATAAACAGGCCGATGCAGCCGGTGCCAAGCGCGGCATAAGTGCCAGGGTACGGCGCGCCGGTCTCGATCCACAGCCGCACGGTTTTGAACTCCATCGGCGACACTTGCACATCATGGTGTTTGCCGCTCATTTTTCTCAAAATCTCGCTCGCGGAGCTGCCGATGGCCCTGGGAGGCAGGTTGCTGACCGCGCGGTTTCTGCCGTCGGAGAATTGATTGCGCACCGTCAGCGTAAAATAGCTGATCGAATACATAGGCCCACGGCCGCCCGCGAGGTCAACGCTGCCGCTGCGCTTATCGGGGTTATGGCAGCAAATGCAGTATTTATCAAGAATCGGCTGAATATCTCTGGGGAAATCCAAAACATCCGGGACATCCTTTATCGGTTCGATCTTGCTGGCCGGACGCCGCATAGCCATCAAAGCCCCCGAGCGATTGTTCGGGAAAGTTTTCTCCCGCTGCTCATGGCAGCCGAAGCAGCCATAGTTCTCGCCTGGCATCACCGAGGTAAAGCTCTGCATGCGCTTGACGGACATCTCGTTTTCATCAAGCGCCACAAAGAACACGCTCCGCAGCGCGGGCGCTTCGAAGAAAGCCGACCCATCATCCTCCACAGGCACGGTGCCGAGCACGCGCTCCAGCGTAAACGTGCCTCCAAAAGTAAGAGGGTCCATGCCGCCGGTGTAGTTGATAGGTTTCGGCAGCAGCTCCAGCACAAGCAATTTTTTAATTTCACCGCGCTTGATTCCCGCCATGTTGCGCCCTGCGTATACATCTGCGAGCATAAACGTGCCAGTGGCTGATTTTGGGTTGACCTTGGCCTTGATCAGATGTTCTTTCGGACGCAGGCAAAGGGGACGAGGCTCGTTGATCTGAAAACCCGCGCGCTTGTCTTCTTCCGTGAGAGTGTATAGGTTTTGAATTTTGCCGGAGCCATCTATGGCGACAATAGATTGCCCGCTCGCAGCCATAAACAGATTTTCGGAGAATGCCCAGGGGTCGCGTACGGTACGGTCACACATGCGTCGAGCGGAAGGCAGTGAATCAGGACCCTGCTTCGGGCTAACGATCGTCACAAACCCCTCGTGCTCCTTAGCCCCGTGACCGGGGGAGAAGAGTGACACTATCTTAGATGAGCCGGGAATAGGTTTCGCGTCGATCATAACGGTGCTCGGGTGGAAGTTGCCGTAGAAGACAGCCTGCCCGGTGCCGTCGGGGTTCATCGTCCAAAGATGATGGTAATCCACCTGGCTGCGGTCGGTGTATTCCCATCGCATATAAAGAAGCCGACCGTCAGGCAGGGGCCAGGGAGTGTTGTCCTGCTCGCCATTGCATGAGAGCGGCTGAATGTTCTTGCCATCCGAATCGCACTTATGAATGATCGCGACCCGCGTCACCCAGCAGTTCACAAACCTGTTGCAGCGGGTGGAGACAAAGACTATGCTGCCGTCTGCGGTGTAAACAGGCTCGATGTCGTCATAAGGACCGCTGGTGATCTGTTTGAGGCCGGCGCCGCCTGAATTGATCTCGTAGAGGTTATAATACTCACTGCCGTCGCGCCGCCAGGAGAAAATAATCCGTTTGCCATCGTAGTTTACCTGAGGATCGCGGATACCGCCTTTGGGGTCGTCGATGAGCGTGGTGACCTGTCCGGTCTTCAGATTGAGCTTGCAGAGCTTGCCGCCGTCGCGGTAGTTCTTTCTGTCGGGAGCGTAAGATTTGTAGCTGATATTTGCGTACCAGTGGCCATCATCTGCAAATTTTCGCACGGCAAAGACAATCTCGCTGACGTTTTTCATATTGTCAAGCTGGACTGGCTGGTCCGCCGCCTGCACCGACTTTATGCGGCTCCCTGCCACAATAACGCCTGCAGCCAGAAACATCGAGATAGTGATAAGAACAATCGGCCGAAATCTCATATCCACACTCTCCTTATAGCCTTGTGCCTACATTAAAGCAGAATACTTCGATAGAGTCAAAAGGTGGAGAGTGGGGAGCCGCTCCAATACCGTTGCATCCGCCCACTACACGGCTCAGCGGGAGCTTCGCCCTCCCCTCTCCGCCTGGGTTCTACACCCAAATGCCCTGGTATTGCTGGAATAAATTCGGGCAATGCGGTATAATCATAGTGATCAATCAAGCGCGGTTTTGGCAGCGCTCGCCTCTGACGCGGAGGGGTGCCAGAGCGGTTTATCGGAGCAGTCTTGAAAACTGTCGTGGCGCAAGCCACCGAGAGTTCGAATCTCTCCCCCTCCGCCATGATTTCAAGCCGATTTCACGCTCAGAATGCAGTGATATCGGCTTTTTGTGTATCTGGTTGCCAGGTGCCGGAAACCGCAAAATCCCCCCAATGTGTCTATCTTGTATCTATCTACCTCGAACAACCTAACAAGGAAATCCGAGGAATCTCGACGATTTACGCCGACCAAATGAGGGTTTATTCAGGAATGTTGATCGGACGCAGCGGGTGCTGCTCTTGGCGGCTAAAATGGGGCAATGGTTTGACCAGAGGTACCGTACAAAGACCTCGGGCAGAACGTAGGTATTCTGCCCATCAACTATTGACAAGCCTTGGGACTTTTGCTATACTATTTTTGCGCTCAGGGCGAGTGCTTAGATCAAATGTGGCCCCGTCGTCTAGCGGTCCAGGACATCGCCCTCTCACGGCGGAGATCGAGGGTTCGAATCCCTTCGGGGCTACCAAGTTCAAAGCGGGTAACTGTCTCTCTGACGGTCTCCCGCTTTTTTGCTATTACAGGGCAGATTTGCTCATTTCACACGTAGATTTGAGCTCAAATCGCTCTGATTTCTGAATATTACCCGCCCGAAACGCGAGAACGAGGTCTGGCGATCATGCCTCATATTTCGCGCTTTTTCTCTCTCTTTTGACCATTTGTCTCTAAAAGCCGAGAACGAGGTTGACCTCGTTCTCAGGTGGTTTTGTAAATATTCTTGGAGTATCAAGAATTCGATGGCAAACAGTCTACGTTACGCCATTCTGAGCACGAATCTTGAGATAGAGCTTGTGCTCAGTGTTGGTTTTACATTCCAAATAGTATCTCGAAACCGCATGCTCATTCCCATTGTTCTCTGTTTTTCTACTGGTTGAAGTGTTCAAAAGTTTGGAATCGGCATGAGTGAGGAGATAGGTAAGAACGAACACGCAAGTAAGTGTCACGCAAGTGATAAATAGTCGGGCGATTCCGGTCGAGTTCCAGTCATATCAAAATACAGGCGTTGGGCGTGGGGTAGATATAAACTCAGCTTTACTGATATAATTGCAGCATTGACTGGCGGATAAGCTGGCAACCAGATATTTCCGGCTTTGTGCCCAAGCCAGTCTCGCACCTGACTTCCCGTAATGGGATAGCGGAGCAGCTACAAATGGAAGATCGTTGGTTGTCGGTAGAAGAAATTGCGGCCTACCTGGGCGTGGTGCGCGAGAGAGCGTCTATCGATGGGTCGTAAAGCGCAACATGCCTGGTCATAAGGTAGGTAGCCACTGGAAGTTTCGCAAGGAAGAAGTCGACGAATGGGTCAGATCCGGCGGAGCAAATGAAAAAGAGATGAAGGAACCGCCTGCCAACAGCGGCCAGTGAGCGCGAGACTCACTTCCGGTATGCCATACGGTTCGCTGCACGCAGTCGTCCGCACCTTGCGTTAGGACTGTGGCTTGTCTCTAGGAGTCAATTCGTATGCCGAGGATTTTCGACAATATAGACGACAAACTGATGCCTGCGCTACAGACCACGCTCGGCGTTTCTGAGCGCGCGGATTTCTGTGTGGGCTACTTCAACCTACGCGGCTGGAGGCAACTGGACTCGTGCATCGATCAGTGGTCTGGCGAAGATGATAAATGCTGTCGCCTTCTTGTAGGGATGCAGAGACTCCCTCATGACGAGCTGCGAGATTGCCTGAGTCTAATCTCAGAAAACCCGGCAATTGACAACCAGACTGCCGTGCGACTGAAGAAGAAGCTGGCGGAAGAGTTTCGCGATCAGATTGCGATGGGTGTTCCGACAAATGATGACGAAGCGGGCCTCGGACGACTCGCCGACCAGATACGACATCATAAGGTAAGGGTGAAGTTATTCCTGCGCCATCCACTGCACGCGAAACTATACCTGCTGTTCCGCGATGACTTCAACAATCCGATGACCGGGTTTCTCGGGAGCAGCAATCTCACTCTGGCTGGCTTATCTAACCAGGGCGAACTCAATGTCGATGTCACTGACCACGACGCGTGTCAGAAACTTGCGAAGTGGTTCGAGGATCGCTGGAACGACCGCTGGTGTCTGGACATTTCCGATGAACTGGTTCAGATCATTGACGAGAGTTGGGCTGGTGATAAGGAGACTCCGCCGTATCACATCTACTTGAAGATGGCCTATCACCTCTCGCAGGAAGCACGGGCGGGACTCTCTGAATACAGCATTCCGAAAGAGTTCCGTGAGAAGCTGTTTGAGTTCCAAAAGGCGGCGGTCAAGATCGCCGCGCACCACCTGAACAAGCGCGGCGGGGTTCTGGTCGCCGACGTGGTTGGACTGGGCAAGACGCTCACGGCGTGCGCTATCGCGCGCATATTCCAAGACGACCACTTTCTGGAGACGCTCATAATCTGCCCGAAGAACCTGGTCAAGATGTGGCAGGATCACGTTGACCACTATCGCATGATCGCAAAGGTGCTTTCTGTAAGCATGGCGATTAACGAACTTCCTGATCTGCGCAGATACCGGGTTGTAGTCATCGACGAAAGCCACAACTTGCGTAATCGAGAGACCAAGACCTACCACGCTCTGTATGACTACATCGTCAAGAATGATAGCAAGTGCATTCTGCTCACCGCGACTCCCTACAATAAGACGTATCTCGACCTGTCGAATCAGCTGCGGCTTTTCGTGCCAGAAGATGCCGATCTGGGCATTCGGCCCGAGCGGAAGATGCAGGAACCAGGTGGCGAAGTCGAGTTCATCAAGCGTCACCAGTGCCCGGTTAGATCGCTGGCTGCTTTTGAGAAAAGCGACTACACCGAGGATTGGCAAGAACTGATGCGGCTATTTATGGTGCGCCGCACTCGCAGTTTCATTCAGAAGAACTATGCCGAGACCGACCCATCAAACGGCCGGACGTTTCTTACCTTTGATGATGGCACACGTTCCTATTTCCCTATTCGCACACCCAAGACCGCCAAGTTCAAAGTGGACGACCAAGACTCCAATGACCAGTATGCGCGGCTCTACAGTGAATTTGTGGTAAACAAGGTAGCTTCGCTGGAACTGGCGAGGTATGGTTTGGGGAACTACATCGCTCCCAATTCATCTGATTCCCCAAGTCCGCGAGAGGACAAGGTGATCAAAGACCTTGGTCGGGCTGGCAAGCGCCTTATGGGGTTCTGCCGAACGAATCTTTTCAAACGGCTTGAAAGCGGCGGCGTGACTTTTATCCAATCGGTGAGCCGACACGTTCTTCGGAACTACGTGTTCATCCATGCTCTTGAAAACGGATTGCCTGTTCCAATCGGAACACAAGACGTGGAACTCTTCGACACTCGTTCCCAAGATGAAGATGGGGAAGCTTGCACCTACACCCTTACAAATGGTGATGAGGAATTGATCTGCGACATCAACGAAGTCAATAGTATTATCCATTCCGAGTCGCGGTATCGGAAAAGAGCTGCAGAGATATATGCTGTTTACTCCGGTGTCCACAAGAGCCGATTCCAGTGGTTGCGTCCCACGCTGTTTGTTCGAGACCTGAACGAAAGCCTTGCCAGGGACGCAAAGGCTCTTCTCTCTGTGCTTGAGAAATGTGGCGACTGGAACCCCGACGAAGACGCCAAGCTCAATGCATTAGAGGAACTGCTGACCAAGACCCATCCCAAGGACAAGGTTCTGATATTCACGCAGTTTGCCGACACGGTTAGATACCTGGAAGCCCAGATGAAGAAGCGTGGCGTTCAAGCCTTGGAAGGTGTAACTGGAGGCTCATCTGATCCCACGGGGCTCGCTTGGCGATTCAGCCCGGTAAGCAATGAAAAACGAGACAAGGTATCAGCACAAGATGAGCTGCGGGTTCTTATAGCTACGGATGTCTTGAGTGAAGGTCAAAATCTGCAAGACTGTTCAGTCATAGTTAACTATGATCTCCCGTGGGCCATCATCAGGCTTATACAGCGAGCTGGTCGTGTTGATAGAATTGGACAGAAGGCCGAAGAGATACTCTGTTACTCCTTTGTGCCGGCTGATGGCGTAGAGAAACTCATCAAGCTTAGGGCTAAAGTTCGGCAACGTCTCCGGGAGAATGCTGAGGTAGTAGGCGCCGATGAAGCATTCTTTGAGGATGACATATCCAGCGAAGTCCTGTTGGGCATTTATAACGAAACGTCAGGGCTGATGGACGGCGAGGAGGACGATGAAGTCGATCTCGCTTCCTACGCATATCAGATATGGAAGAACGCCATCGACCGTGATCCGCGGTTGGCCAGCATCGTTCCGAGTATGCCCAATGTTACTTACACTACGAAGGCTCACAAGCCTGGTGCGCGAAGCCCCGAAGGTGTCCTTCTATACATGCGAACCGCCGAAGGCAGCGATGCTCTCGCCTGGATGGACAAAGAATGCGGCAGCGTAACGCAGTCGCAGCTTACCGTCCTGAGAGCAGCCGAATGCGGACCCGGCACTCCTGCCATCCCCCGCCATGCTCGACACCATGAGCTGGTCAGGGCTGGGGTTGAGCACCTCGTAAAGGAAGAGAAGTCGATAGGTGGACAACTCGGCAGACCTTCGGGTGCAAGGTTCAAGGTATACGAGCGGCTGAAGCGTCACGCGGCGGAGGTCAAGGGGACTATCTTCGACTCGCCGGAGCTGACAAAGGCCCTTGATGATATCTACAAGTATCCTCTGAAGCAGATGGCCACTGACACGCTGAACCGAATAATGAAGAGCAGTATCAGCGACGAGACCCTCGCCGATGTGGTCATTAATCTGCGCGGTGAGGACAAGCTGTGCATGGTTCAGGAAGAAGCGGAGAGGCATGAGCCTAAGCTGATATGTTCGATGGGGCTATTCGAGCCTGGGGGAGAGGAATAGCACATGCGTTTGAACGAGACCAGAGTGCGGGACCTTCTGCGAACATGCGACTTCAAGAGCCTTTTTGTCTCGGAGCTCGGTTGGAGTCATTGCAGCCTGTCGCCGATCACAGTGTCGGTGGATGGACAGGACTATACGCTTGGCGCTATCTCGGAAATGGGAGGTCTGGTTGCTCTCCAATGCAGCGCTGATCACAATAGCGCAGTTCCCGACTACCACGTTCGCCGGAAGATCGACCGCGTTGTATCAAAGCTGCACTACGAACATATCATAGTCTACTGCGATACCATTTCACAGGTCTGGCAGTGGGTGAAGATGGAACCCGGCAAGCCGTCGGCGTCCCGCGAGCATGTCTTCAGATATGACCAATCGGGACTGCCCCTTATTCAGAAGCTTGATGGCCTGGTTTTCGATCTGGAAGAGTTGGACGATGAGGGCAATATTTCGATCAAGTCCGTCTCTGAGCGTGTCAAGTCTGCTCTGGACGTCGATAAAGTAACGAAGCGGTTCTACGAACGGTTTGACGGCGAACTGAAGGCATTCAAGAAGTTCATTACCGGTATGACTAACGTCGCTCACACAGACTGGTATGCATCACTGATGCTGAACCGGCTGATGTTTGTCTACTTCATCCAGAAGAAGGGCTTCCTGGACCGCGATCCCAACTACCTCCGCAACCGCCTCGATATGCTGAAAGAAAGGCGTGGAAGGGACAAGTTCTACTCGTTCTACCGCAGCTTCCTTAGAGTGCTCTTCCACGATGGTTCTGATTGTCGTGAATCTGATCGGAAACCAGAGCATTTCGAGTTATTGGGCAAGGTACCCTACCTCAACGGCGGCTTATTCGAAGAGCATGAGATCGAGCAAGAAAGCCCCGATCTCGATATCCCCGACGAGGCGTTCAAGCGATTATTCGACTTCTTTGACCAGTATGAATGGCATCTCGATTCACGACCTATGCATAACGACCGGGAGATCAATCCTGATGTCCTGGGCTACATCTTCGAGAAATACATCAACCAGAAGCAGATGGGGGCGTACTACACCAAGGAAGACATAACCGAGTATATCTCCAAGAACACGATCATCCCCTATCTATTCGATGCCGCCAAGAAGAAGTGCGCCATTGCCTTTGAGGGCGACCCTTCGACAAGCTCAGGGCCGGTCTGGACCGCGCTGCAAGAGAACCCAGACAAGTACATATATGATGCCGTCAAGAAGGGCGTTGGTCTTCCTCTGCCTTCTGAAATCGCCGTCGGAATATCAGATGTCTCGCAAAGAGGCGAATGGAACAAGTCCGCTTCCAGTGACTATGCCCTGCCAACCGAAATATGGCGCGAGGTTGTGGCTCGTCGGCAGCGGTATGAGGAAGTGAAGGCGAAGCTAGAAGCCGGGGAAGTTCGGTCGATTGACGATCTTATCACTCTGAACCTCGACATACGTCAGTTTGCTCAGGACGTTATCGAGAACACTGAAAGCCCTGATCTGCTTCGGGCGTTTTGGGAAGCGCTGCGCAAGATGACAGTCCTCGACCCCACGTGCGGGTCCGGGGCGTTTCTTTTCGCTGCTCTGAACATCCTGGAGCCACTTTACGAAGGCTGCCTTGGAAGAATGCAGGAGTTCGTCGATGCTTGGGGAGATGCCGGTAAGCAGGTACACCCGAACTACTACAGATGGTTTACCGAAACAATTGATCGAGTTGAATCGCACACGAACCCCAAGTATTTCATTTACAGATCAATTATCCTAAACAATCTCTATGGCGTGGATATAATGCCCGAGGCTGTGGAGATATGCAAACTGCGTCTGTTCCTAAAACTTGCTTCCGAGGTAAAACCTGACCGTTCTAAACCCAACATGGGGCTGGAGCCGCTTCCTGATATTGATTTTAACATTAGGGCAGGAAACACGCTTATTGGTTTTGCTACTTATGCTGAGGTTCGTGCCGCTGTCTGTGGGAGCAAGCAGAAGGCTATGGATATGTTTGATGAGATGGCTCCGATAGAAGAGAATGCTAAAGAAGTAGATGGACTGTTTTCACTATTCCGAAAACAACAAGAAGAACTTGACGTAGAAATCACGACACAGGACAAGAAAAATCTTAGAGATAAGATGAAGCCACTCGAAGACGAACTTAACGCATATTTGGCACGGCAATATGTCATAGATGCCAAAAGACATCATGCAAAATATCAGAAGTGGCTACAGACACATCAGCCTTTCCATTGGTTTGTTGAGTTCCACTCCATTATCAGCGAAGGCGGATTTGATGTTCTTATAGGAAATCCACCATATGTGGAATACCCCGGTGCTGACGTTCCATATTTACTAAAAGGTTACGAGAATGGCTCTTGGGGAAATCTCTACGCATTGGTAATGGAACGCTCTGTCGCACTTATGCGTTCCTCAGGAAGACTAGGTCTCATAGTGCCAATGAGTTTAACCTCAATTCGTGAGTATGGCAATCTCCGCTATTTCCTTGAGGATAAAATGCGAAGTTCCTGGACTACAAACCACGCAATACGTCCTGTTTCGCTATTTACAGGCATATCGCAACGTGTATCTATATATATCGCCCATAAAACAGAAGAATTGCGACAACAGATTTGGGGAACGAACTATTTGCGAACGACTCCAATACTTGAGCATTTATTCAGCAATATCGAATATGGCAACGCTAGATGCCTGAATGCCGTGGATAGTATTACACCTAAAGTATCTTTGAAAGTGGAAATGAGCATATTTGAAAAAATCCTTTCCAAGCACAAAATGTCTACTATGTTTGTACCGAAATCATCATACGATATCTATTTCAAAGACTACGGGGAGACTTATTGGGTATTTCCTATGAGTTTTACACCGTTCTTGACACCTGTAAAGTCTTACAAACACCTGCAGGTTCCGACAGAAGTCATTCGAGACAATGCAGTAGCCACTTTCAACAGTTCACTGTTCTATTGGTTTTATACTTCTGTTTCTGATTGTTGGCATTTTGGAAAGTGGCACATGCAAAACTTCCCATTCGGTTGGGACAGCATGAAAGACGACGTCAAAACCACATTGCAGAGTCTTCACTCGGAATTAATGAGAGATTTCATAGATAAAAGAATTACTCGATATGATGCACGTATCTCTGGCAATCTGTATGAATACAAAGTTAAGGCATCCAAACTCATTATCGATGAGATCGACCGGGTTCTTGCGAAGCACTATGGCTTCACCGACGAAGAACTCGACTTCATCATTAACTATGACATCAAGTATCGAATGGGTCTTGGCGGCGGCGATGGGGATGGTGACGAATGAAGTATGACAGAGGCGCCAATGCTATCTAGGAATATCCGGCATGTGACTGATCAGGAACTAGCAGATTGGATCAGATCGCTTATTACTGAGCGAGAACCGGAGTCCTTACGTCTGGATTACAAAGCAACTTTGAGTCTTCACAAGGATAAAGACAAGAAAGAACTTGCCAAAGACGTCTCATCTTTCGCCAACGAACAAGGTGGGACCCTGATCTACGGTATCCCAGAAGTGATAGAAGACGGATTGCCCCGCCCCAAATCGCTTGAAGAATGCGGTATGGATATGTATCCGGGCTTGCCTGAGAACGTCGAAAATATTTTATTATCTACGGTGCAGCCACCACTACATGCCCTGACGATACGAACAGTCCAACTTCCAGAAATCGCTCCAAAGCAATTGTTGGTGGTTCATCATCCAGAAAGCTACTGGAAGCCACACATGATCGAAGGCTATGGCATCCGTCTATACTATAGGCGTGGCAACTTTCAATGTACGCCAATGAATGAGCGAGAAGTCGAAGCAGCATATCTGGCGAGAGAGGCAACATGCACCCACGCACGGGACTTCTTCATCTCCGGTCTGTTCGGCGTACATTACGCTCAGCAACTTCGGGCTGTGGCGTGTCCGGTGTTTCCCGGTCGCTTCAAGGATCGTATGCTTCAACCGGGGTTCAGGAATTGGTTGGAGGTGAACCGTCCAACTGCCGAATCAACTCCAAGAGAAGGCGAATGGATACCTTTCGTGGATGGCTGGCGGTTTCTTGGCAAAGCGGAAGGGGAAGTTAACGGCAAGAATTACGAGATCAGGGTCTTCCACAATGGTGCAGTCTGTCTGAATATGGATATGAGCAAACACACTAGCAGCGGCACGATCTTGATGGACAGCCTGAGGCGTGATCTGCTGAATTTGTTCGCTCGATACACCGCCACAGTACTTGACGGGCTGACGCTACACTGTCCCGTCGTGTGCCAGACTCAGATATTCTACGCCGAGGGGTTGAAGGCGACCAACGATCCCAAGCAACACACTTTAGTGCAGTCCATACGCCATCAGTTGTCCGAGCATCAAGTTGCTATGATCGGGCGCACGATGTATCGCCAGGTGCCTGAGGTACCTGGACAGCCTTACTCTGAGAGCAAAGACTTGAGTATAGATGAAGAAACGTCCACCGAGGAGCTGGTTGAGCGCCCCGACGACTTTATGGATCGCTTAATGGTTCGATTAAGCGCAGCGTTTGGTTTGTGGGGGAGTGATAACAATGAAGCGTGATATGGATTTGGTTCGGAAACTGTTGCTGCACATCGAAGAGAATGGTGATTCTAAAGGTCTTCATTCGCCACGCATCGTGATTGAGGGCTTTTCTGAAGACGAGATCGGATATAACCTCAAAATCATGTATGACGGAGGATTGTTGGACGTATCCGATGCAACATCGATGGGAGATAGATGGTGTTATTATCTTATCAAGGGACTAACTTGGCAAGCTGTCGTATATAAGCGAGGAGAACCTGCAGCGAATAGAAAATGCGGTACAGACCAACGAGCAGATCAGCCATGCGTTTGGCGTGCCGGCGAAGGTAGACGCGATTGTTTCGAAGCACAGAAAACTGCGCACATAACTAACGACGAACTCGACTTCATTATCAACTACGATATCAAGTATCGTATGGGGATTAACGGCAGTGGGGCTGCAGAGGATTAGGTGAAGTGACTGAGATGACCGACGAACCACGGGGCGAGATAATAATATACAAAACTGATAGCGGGCGAACTTCTCTTGACGTTCGCCTGGAGAACGAGACTGTGTGGCTGACGCAGCAGCAGATCGGTGAGTTGTTCTCGACCGAGCGAAGTGTTGTTACGAAGCACATTCAGAATATCCTCAAAGCCGAGGAGCTTGATCGAGATTCAGTATGTGCAAAATTTGCACATACTGCCGCCGATGGCAAGACCTACCAGACCCAATACTACAACCTCGATATGATACTATCGGTTGGCTATCGTGTGAACTCGAAGCGCGGCACGGAATTTCGAATCTGGGCCACCAACACGCTTCGCGACCACATAACCAAGGGCTACACGATCAATCAGCGCAGGCTCGCCGAACGCAACGAACGTTATCAGGAACTACAGGAAGCCGTCGCGCTGATCGGGGAAGTGCTACACCAAAGGGAACTGGACGGTTCACAAGCCGACGGATTGCTTCGCGTCATAACTAATTACGCCTATGCCCTCTCCGTTCTTGATGACTATGACCACCAGCGCCTTGTAGTGAGAAACACAACCGCCAATGAGGTGTTTCACATCACATACGAGGCTGCACGCGAGGCAATCGACCGGATGACGGATCGGATGCGGAGCGGCGGAGTGAATGTGGGACTCTTCGGGCGCGAGAAAGACGACTCGTTCCGAGGCTCCCTCGCCGCCATTTATCAGACGTTCGGTGGCGAAGAATTATACCCCAGCATCGAGGAGAAAGCAGCGCATTTACTCTACTTCATAGTCAAGAACCACTCCTTCACCGACGGTAATAAACGTATAGCAGCGGTAGTGTTCCTGTGGTTCCTTGACGAGAATGGCGTTCTCTACGCGGGCAACGGGCGAAAGCGTATCGGCGACAACGCACTTGTGGCTCTTACTCTGATGATCGCCGAGAGCAAACCTCAGCACAAGGATACCGTTGTCAAAGTCGTAGTCAACCTCATCAATAGCGACAACTGACATGAACGAAATTATTGAGCGCCAACTCAAGTTGCATGGTGATTCAGGGATCCTGGCGGGGCGCAAGATCGCGCTGTTGTGCTCGGTCAAGTGTCCCGGCAGCATCATTCTGCGCGCATACGATCTGATGCGCGACATTAGGAACGAAAACGTAACCGTGATCAGCGGGTTCCACTCTCCGATGGAGGATGAGTGTCTCAAGATACTGCTTCGTGGAACGTGCGGCATCGTGATCTGTTATGCCAGAAGCTTGCCTACAAGAGTACCGGCGGATCTCAAAAAGCCAATCGATGAAGGCAGATTGCTGCTCATGTCCGCATTTGAAGACGGACATGACCACATAACGAGAAAGAGTTCAGCCGAACGCAATCGGCTGGTTGCTGATATGGGAGATATCCTGTTCGTTCCCTATGCCTCACCAGGTGGGATGGTGGAGGGGATTTGCAGGGAGGCCGCTGCATCGGGCAGGCCAGTTTTCACTTTCGATGGGGAGCACGGGGCATCTCTGCGGGCAGTTGGTGCGAAGTCGATACCACTGAGTGGTGCTGCAGTGCTTCTTCAGAGCGTCCCGAGCGGCATGGACAAGTCGGCGCAGCAATCGGCTGATTCCAATGCGCGCCAGCATGCCTATAGTGTGGCAAGCATCAGGCTCGGTCACCCACAAGCCTATGCGAAATGGACGGACCAAGAGGAGGCTCTGCTGCTAAGGCTTCGCGGCGAAGGCAAGACGCGGCGGGAGATAGCTCAGGAGTTACAGCGCCAGCCAAGCGCCATATCAAGCCGGTTGCGAAAGATTGAACGAAGGACAGACGAATGGCCAGACAAGACAACACCGGAGTAGACGCGGCGTTCGAGATGCTGCTGGAAGAGATCGAGAGCGTCATTGAGGAAGTGAACCAGTCCGGCGGTCGTGCGTTTTCCGACGGCAAACTGGACATTGCCCAGCAGATACTGACCCAAGCCCAGACGCTAACGGATTATCGGTCGAGCGTCGCGTCACTTCGGGAGAACTGGGGTGCGCTCTACGCCGTGCAAGACGAAGAGGTAAGGGAGATAATCTCCAAGAGAGACCTTGGGCGACTGAAGAAGGGCCTTCGGACCAAGGAGGTGTTCTACTACACTCCCATCTTGCAGGTCCTAAGTAATATGGGCGGCCGGGGCGAGATAGGCGAAGTGCTGGACCAGGTCCACGCTATAGTGAAAGATTCCTTGAAGCCGGTAGACAAAGAACCTCTTGCTTCGGACCCCAAGGCGCCACGCTGGCGCAACGCCGCCTGTTGGGCTAGGTGCTCCATGGTGAGAGAAGGACTTCTCAAAGCCGACTCCCCGCGTGGAGTGTGGGAGATCACTAAAGCCGGATCGGCGCATCTGAAAGAACAGGTGAAATAACAACAATGGACTTTCTTCAGCTCATAGAAAATGACGGAAGCGATACGGAGGACAAGGAATGACCCGGTGTGGAGATGATTTAGGGCAAGAAGCACTGTGGAGCAAAAGCGAGATCCAACCTACAACGACGGAAGTGCACCTAATGGCCGAGGTGTGCCTGCTGCACTTCGCTTATGAATATGCGAGCGGATGCAGTGAGCGTACTGGTATGGCCCCATTGCCGCGTTGGATGGACGATCACAGCTTGGCGTGCCTCATGCTCTGCGAGGAACACAGTGACAAGTTGTCGTCTAACGCCGCCATTGCGCTTACGAACTCCCGAAGCCGCGCGGCTGAAAGCGGGGGCATAGAGTGGATCGATATCCTGCCCTGGGATCTGGCCGTGGAAGCTCTGAAGGCGAGCACGGATGCTCCCACGATAGAGTTGGAGAGTCTTGTTGCCAATCTAACCCACCATAACTCGGGGATCAGGCACTTCATGTTCGAGTTGGCTTGGATTCTCCGACGTCGGCTTACAGTTCACGCCGCCCCTCTTCTTCTCAAGAACGTTGCTGATACGCTCGGCGGTTGGTGGCTCGCGCTTGGGCTGTGCTCATTCCTCTTCGAGACAAACGATGAGTTCTGGGCGTATGCCGATGCATATGTTCTTGAGGACGACAGGTTCGAGAGCCAATATCGGGATAGGCTGCAACTGGTTCGGAATGCGGGTTTGGGCATGTGCAGATGCGATCTCTACCAACTGGATTCCCGCATACGCAAGCTGATTGAGGACTATGCGCTGGGGTTGCGGTGCCATGAGTGAACTGCCTCGAGGTGCGCATGCGGAGAACTATGTAACACGGAGGAACGCGTACATTGCAAGCGAAGATTGAGAACAACGAACTAGTGATCCGAATACCATTAGAAAAACCCAAACCTTCCAGTTCCGGCAAGACCTTGATAGTCGCCAGCACGGGCGGCAATACCCAGACCGATGTTATGGTGGACGGCAAGCCTGTTTTTGTGGGGCTGAATGCCTATATCAAGAAGTGAATAGCCTGACTGCATCCGCCGCGCTGCTGTGGTATAATCGAGAGTCAGGGAGGAAGTGATGATATGGATTTCGCAATAACGGGTGAAAGCTCGGCATATTTGATTGTTCCGCAAAGTGAGAAGGCAAAGGTGTGGGCCGACGAGCACGTAGAATGCGGGACAGTCCTCGGTGATGGATTCGGTGTGGAGTCCCGATATATCGAGGGATTGGTTGCCGGAATACTTAATGCGAGGTTAGAGGTGACACTCAATGGCGATCCTCTTTACATCGGGGATGACGGATCTGTGTGCGTCCGACGTGGGTCCGAAACTAACGGCTATGAAAATCTCGCTCCTGGTATTAGATCATTCCTGGAGTCCAGAGTGGAACCTCGCGATCAAACCGAAGGCAATGAGCCTGGATAAGGTGACAACGCCTCTGGGGTCTGCAAGAAGCTTCATCCAAGCATACAACACGGTCCAAGCTATCTTAAAGTTAATAGACAGCAGCCGCATCATATGTGTCATGATTGGCGCCGAACGTCGCGGTGAATTCGGCTAAACGAAAAACACCACTACGCCAACTGGCGCACACGCGCGATGTCGGCGAACGTGGGCGCGTAGGAACGCATTCAGTGGCTCCAGTGCGTATGCCGCAAATGACGAGCTGGTCTGACGTGTTCTAAGACCAGGTATTGTGTCGCTTGCGTTCTACTCATCTGGTAATGATCTCCGCATACCATTAGAAAAACCCAAACCCTCCAGTTCAGGCAAGACTTTAATAGTCGCCAGCACGGGAGGAAATGTTCAGACTGATGTGGAAGTGGACGGAAAGCCCATGCGCGATCTTTTCAACTCTGATGCCCATGCCCCGATTATCTTCTTCGATATAGAAATAATCGGCAGAAGCGTAAGTCACGACCTTGGCATTGAGGCTTATGGACGAAGAAGTTGAATCAGGTAATATCTTTGCGCCTGGTATAGTAACCTCAGTGGTTGAACCTGGCAAAGAACACCAGATAAGACATAGCATTATTAAAGCACTGTTTCTCACAATTATTTGCCTCATGAATCCGCCTAAGACACAAATAGCTCTAGCAATCCCGAAACTGCTAGAGCTTTATAGCCGAACTATATCATGCTTTGCTTTTTTGAAATAATACAAACGTTTCGCTCGCTTGTCGGCTACATAGCAACCAGTGTCTGTTATTGCTCAGTCAGGGACGAGCTTTGCCGACTTCTATAAGAATGGTATAGCAGGTAGACTTGCGACCCGTGCGGGCAAGATGTATGATAATGCATGAATCACTACAGAGGCAGAATGAAAACAGACGGATTCAGACGCTTCGCAAGTAATTGCGCTCTTGTTTTTATCGAAGAACAGACGCTTTACCCGCATAGAAGCTCATAGTTCCATACAACTCAACTATTGCTAGGCGTCAATCACATCCATGCAGGACTTTTGTTATACATGGCGAACTCATGTAATAAGTGGAGATGTCTGCCATTATCAGATGTCATCTGGTGTCATTTTATATCTCGAACAATTACCACTATTCCACCAATTGCAGATACTTGGCGAAAGTTGGATTTTTGAAGCGAGGAACAAAAACCGCCTGTGAGCACTGAACTGACTTTTATTGCTATCGATGCCAGAATGCAGGCGTTATGGGCAAAAACTGATCCTTATCATCCTCTGTGGTGTCATTTGATAGACACGGCTGCCATATGCGAACGCCTCATCGACTGCCTGGGGCTGCCCACTGATCTTTCTGTAAAATGGACGATATTTCTCGCCGCAATGCACGACATTGGTAAAGCTGATCCAAAGTTTCAAATGATGAATTCACAGCAACATGTATGTTCTAGACTGCGCGGGTTATACAATCACGTCCAATAAGACAACGAAGAGGAGGAGGATAAACATTGAGCATATCATTTAACCTTATTGACCAGAAGTGGATTCCAGTTCTATACGAGGACGGAACTGTGGACCGGGTTGGGATTGTAAGAGCGCTGGAAGATGCAGGTCGGATTCGTGAGATAGCTGCCAGCAATCCAATGGATCGTATAGCTATCCTGAGGTTCTTGCTCGCTCTGCTGTATTGGTGCAAGGGAAATCCTGATAGCCAGCATGTCGGTTCATTGCCTGCGGAATGGTTTTCTAAACTTAATGACAATAGAGACTGCTTCAACCTTCTGGGCAATGGAAAGCGGTTCTACCAGGATTGTGGAGGCGGTGACAAGTTATCCGCCAACTATCTCATACAGGAAATACCTACAGGATCTAACTTCTCGCATTTCCGGCATTCAACTGGTGCAGAGGATGGAATCTGTCTCGCTTGTTGTGCCACGGGGTTGTTGCGACTGCCGATGTTCGCCACTTCTGGAGGTCGTGGCAAACCTCCAGGTGTCAACGCGAAACCACCCATTTACCTAATAGCGATAGGAGCCTCGCTCGCTGAGACTTTGCTACTCTCCTGGCGAAGAACTGATGTTCTCGGTAAACCCTTCTGGGAGCAGCCGCTTTACCAGCTTCCACTTGAAATCCCTTTGCTTACAGGTCTTACATGGGTGCCAAGACGTGTGTGGTTGGACGAACAAAGCGAACCGATGGCAGCCTGCAACTCATGCGGTCGCCTCGATCAGCTAGTAAGACAAATCGTTTTTGCACCCATCGGCAGCCAAAAGACACTTCCAGATGAGCCGTCTAGAATTTGGTGTGATCCACATATAGTCCACGGGGAGAAAGGCATATCTCTGCACGCTACTGATGCTCTTGGAAACTCTGATGCAGCCGCTGGTCAATGGAGCAGGATTGTGTCCGGGATTCTCAGAGAACGGCGATTCAACCACAAGATTTGGGTCGTTGGCTTTGCCACTGTGCAGAACGACAAATACCTGGAGGCAAAGGCTTGCACAATTCCATCCATGTGCTTGTCGGACGAAAA
>JAPLCU010000065.1 GCA_026392045.1 Armatimonadota bacterium | reverse complement strand
CGTGAAATGCAAGCTGTAATCAGGTCGTTTGCATAAAACACTATGGTCAAAAACACGGGCCGTTACAGGCCAATTGACCTGACTCATGATAGCACAACAGAGGGGGAAAAACAATCGAAATTGAGCACAAATGCCGCTATCTTTTGTAGAGTTAGCGGCATTCGATTCTAGCGCGTTTTGAGTGATCAGCGATCAGCTAACCTTGCTTATCAAGTGGTGCGCGGAGTGTTGTTATCGGTAGCCAGTCTTTCTTTTCGTTGTCGTAGTATTCCCACCACATCCAGCCGTTGATAGATTTACATTTGGGGTCAACTGTGTGGATGGCATTCAGCGCTGCTGGACTTGGCTTGCACGGCTCTCCGTCATACATAATATTTCCCGTGCTCTGGTTGAAACGAGCCTCGAAAACAATCTTATTGTGCTCTCCCCTAACCTCAATCTCTCCACTAGGCATCGGCTGGGCAATTCTGCCCAACCACGCATCCATCACATCGCCAGGTTTGACACGACGTATTTGTTTAATCTTTTCATCATTGGCGATAATAGCTGTCAATAGATAGTCCGGAGGCACGGATTTAATCTCCGCAACCCTATCAGCGATAGTTTTGAGCTGTTCACGTTTGTTTTCTGCCTTAAGTTCCCGAGCTTTCACTCGCTCGATTTCAGCCACCCTCTTCTCCGCGAGACTTCTCGCTATGACCAGCATGTCGGAGCGCGAAGACGGTGCGGCTAAATAGTTGAGCAACTTCTGCATCTGAGATCGATTATCCATTGATGCCCGCAATACTGGCTTAAACTCAGGCTCTTCAAACTCACACAACTCTGGCAGTCGGGTGTTTATAAGCAGCATCGCTTCTCGAGTATTGAATATCATAGCAAGAGGCGCGTCTACCTTTAGAAAGTAATCGCAAGTTTGACCGATCCAACCGTCTATGGAAACAGAAGGCGCTTTGTCTTCTATCACAAGCACATCTTCACCGTTTACGCGGAGGACGAAGTCCGGTTCCAATCCTCTTCCACGCGCCAATGGAATGTTCTTTTTATAGGACACGTTATCAAGACCATAGCCGAGTATTGGTAGCAATCCTGTAGGGCTTGGGGTCTGATCAGCAAGTGGAGACGTCGGATAGGAGAACCACAGACATTTGTTTACATCTTCCTCGGATTTAATAGACTCCTCGCGTCCAACCACGAGGTTCAACCAGGCCCCAATTTGTTCTTCTCTCGTTCCTAAAGCCATCAGACATCCTCCTCATACACCAAGTCGATCCATTTGGATCAGGTGTCGGCTGCTCCACATGTGTTCTTAAGCAGCCGCACATAAGAATTATAGATACTTATAGTGTGCATGTCAAAAGAAGTTCATCAGGCAAGAATAGAGGCTTGGAAGCGGCAAGAAGTCAAAGTTTGTTAGGCAATGCGATCTCCGCCTCGGCCAGAGCGATTAAGGTGGATAGGGGAATGCTGAGAGACTCGGCGATAGCGAGCGCGTTATTGAGACTGATGTTGCGCTCGCCGCGTTCGACCGATCCTATATAGGTTCGATGAACTCCCACCGCGTCGGCAAACGATTCCTGGCTGTATCCGTGCTTGATTCTGCGCACTCTAATGGCTGCTCCGAGGCACTTTTGAAACTGTTTTGTGTCCATATTGGCAGTTTACACTGCTGCATAATATATATCTACACACTTTGAATAGCACATTGGCGTCAAGTAATGAGAGCTCCACACGTGATTGATGTGCGCAATGTGTTCGTATGGCAACTGACTGTCTGTGGGTGTCATCGGCTCCAAAGCTCCACATGACATGATCCTGCACAGTCCCTGAGGACGAACACAATCATAGGCACAGGATCGCGCTCCACAACAGTGCTATTGCCTTGCGTCGCTGTCACAGCCTGTTACATAACTACCGCAATATATCTTGACTTATGCCTCTGAAAATGCTATAATGGTACTAGTTAAATACACATGGACTCAGCCATGACTCCACATATACTTGCAGTCGAAACATTATTGCTAGATCGCGATGACAAAACATTGACATGACCACTATCACCAATTACAGGAGGGCAACACATGATTACAGTCAAAGAAACTGCATTAAAATTGAGTGTATCGCCGAGCACGGTTTTGCGCCTGATACGCGCTGACAAGCTCAAAGCCGCCAGAAACGGAACACGCTGGATGCTCGATGAAGCTGATGTTGCGAAATTCGCGGCCAATGCGCAGCGCGTAAGGGAGACGACACTCGACGAAAACAATCTGCTGCCTGGAGAAGGCAATTTTATCGCATGGATGAGGGAACAGAAGGAGAAAAGGGACGCAGCGAAATCGTAAGCCATAGCCTGATAGACAACTAATGCATTGCCGTACGAGCCAAAGAATTGGAGCATAACGTGAATATAGAGGAGATTAGTTTTGGAATAGAGATCGAGACCATTAGACGCAACAGATTCACCGTTGCACAAGCCTTGCAGTCTGTCGTGGGTGGTGAAGTCACTCACGTGGGCGGTAGCAGCTCGTTTGATCCTTGGACCATTTTAGACACTAAAAATAGAGTCTGGCAGGTTGTATCTGACGCCTCCTTAACAAGCGTGGCTGCCAATTTGAGAGCCGAGATAGTGTCACCAATCCTTACCTATGATGACATTACCGAACTCCAGGAAGTTGTAAGAGCAATAAGGCGGTGCGGCGCTACCACTGACGATTGTACTGGAATCCACGTCCATCTCAGTCATCCAGATATTACGCCAAAGGCGCTTGCCAACCTCGCGAAGATTATTTTCAAACAGCAAGATATCATATACGCCGCTCTTGGCGTGGACGGGCAGCGAATGGAACGTTATTGCAAACCGATAGACCCTGCGTTCATCGAACGGATTACAAGAAATCCTCCGAGGACATTCCATCAGCTCAATAAACAGTGGTACGGTCGATATGTCGAGAATCCGCAGCGTTTCGATTCAAGCCGCTATTCGATTTTGAATTACAACGGGTATTTTTTGCGTGGAGCTATCGAAATGCGCGCTTATTCTGGCTCACTTCATGCTGGCCGCGTTAAAGCCGTGATTTTGTTCAGCTTGGCGCTCCTGGCGCGTGCGATGAATTGTAAAGGCGCATCGGCAAAACAGCGGAAATATGAGCCTGCCTCGGCAAAATATGACTTTCGTGTTTTCCTGATATCTGCGCTCAAGATGAATGGTCACGAGTTCAAAACGGCGCGCTCTCATTTGCTACGCTTGATGCCTGGCGATTCTGCGTGGAAATACGGCAGGCCGACGCCCAAAATGAAGAAGCCTGTGAGCGATAGCGCAAACCAAATGGAGGTGTGTAGTGTGTAGAATAATTGTATCCGCCGAAGTCCTGGTCGGTCTGGAAGCGGTCAGGCGCTCAGGTAAAACCAACATGCTTGATAGACCGCGGGTGACTGAGCTGGCGTTCGATATGGGGTATGCAGAAACGGCGTTCTGGGTGAATGATAATCGTGGCCAATACGCCAAAGGCATATTCCAAGGCTTTGCTGTAGCAGAGCCAGAGACAGACGTAGCGCCGCCAAACGACCGCGCACAGTCGCGCCACGTCGCGGCACACGGCGCTTGTGAGCATAATGGCGAGGTAACACGCCAGCAGGACAATTCAGGCGACACGCGAGATGGAGGCGCTATATAATGTGTGGACAAGCTGGGGTCATATTTGGAACCAAGCAAAGAACGCGGGATGAAATAGACCATC
>JAPLCU010000077.1 GCA_026392045.1 Armatimonadota bacterium | reverse complement strand
GAAATCGACCACATTGGCAACCTAAAAATGCGATAGCAACCAATTCTGACAGAACCTCTCATTCTCTTTAACTTTCCACTTTTGCCGGGTTACCCGCCGTATACACAGGTTAGCGTTTGGATGTATAATTATTGCAGTGTTTAACTTCAAATATGGGAGCGTATAACGATGAGATTATCTTCCAAAATCATGCTATGTATCACCTGCCTGCTTGCGTTGACAAGTGGCGCAGAGTCGCAATCAGCGAAAGTAGTGCGCACAATTGACAGCGCAAATCCGGCCCCGCCTGTCTATAATTGGCACCCGCACAACAGACTTGGAATCGAGTATGGGAGCTTCGCCGGTGTTAAGGCGTTTAACCGCGTGCTTATAAAGGAAGAAAGCGGCGATGTTGTTGAAGTGCCTTTCTTCCATTTCACCGCCCGCGATCTGGGTGAAATAATGAACCGCATGGCCAAATTTCCTGAAAAGACCCAGGTTATCGATTACACTCCCACAGAGAAACCCATAGTAGACATAAGCGCTGCCAAACTGCCGCTTGGTTCAATCGAAAAGTGGCCAAATCAGGGTGTTTTAGGCGGAAGTTTTTGCTCTATGAATTGCCCGCCGGTAGTCGAGGACATTCTGGGACGCCGCGCGGTGCATTTCGACTGCAACCAGTGGTATTTCGACACTCAATATAACGCAATGGTGCTCGACACAATGCCCGCGAATACTCTAAAAGACAGCATGCCGTTCACTCTTTCGGCATGGGTGCTGCATCCCAAAGACCCCGATGTTGATGATTGTGAGATGATCATGAGCTGGCATGCGCGCGGGGGAAACAATGGCACAGGTCTGGACTGGAAGCGAATGACCTGTTGGGGTGATTTTGGAGCTCTGGGCCTTGGTTCTGACCTCTGGGTGGAGCCGCACACCCCGCCAAAGCCAATGATGGAATGGACGCACGTCGCCTACGTTTACACCGGAAAAGGCATAACTGGCGAGCTTAGGATTTACGAGAATGGAAAGCTCGCGACTGTCGGCAAATCGGATTATCTTCCCGAACTGCGCGACCCGGTGGAGATCACCAAAACATCAGTCAAAATCTGCGGCCATCTATACAAAAATATCCCGAATCAGAGTGTCTATGTCCGCGTGTATGTCGGTGAATATGACGCTCATCACTACGGCTGGGATGTCAATATCGGCCACTGGGACTTCACCAATGAGATCGGCTTGACACCCGCCGGGGACTTTGAGGCGTCGTTTAAGGACCTCAAACCAGGCACGAAGTATTACTATCGTATGTTTGCGACCTTGGACTCGACGGGGAACCGCGCCGCCGGTGAACCGACGCGCCGCTGGGCAGAGGGCGTGGGCACGTTTGTCACGGCAACCGAAGACGGCAACCCCGGCCAGATACTGCCAATGGACACCGACCGATACCTGTTCCTGGGTGTGCAGTGGGGCAGCAGATGGTATACATCGTATTCCGGTCCTGCGGGATTCTTTAGAGGGTATATCAGCGATCTCAAACTGTATGATCGCCCTCTGAGCGATGATGAACTGCGTAAGGAGGCCAGCGCTACTGCTCCTTACGACTGCATGCCTGCAGATGAGAGCGTTGTCGCCTTCAACAAGGCCGACTTCTCCTGGACAAGCGGCACCTCGGCAGCAAAGGGATTCCGTTTCTATATAGACACAGACAGAAGCAAGGTGGAATCCGGCCTGGCGGCCTCCAGGGACGTTAGCGCGGCTAAGATAGAGGGAGTAACCCTGCAGCCTGGAGCCACCAGCTACTGGCGGGTCGATGCGTTGGATGCCGCAGGTAAGGTATTGGCTAAGGGGACAGTTTGGCAGGTTCACGGCGCCTACGGCGAGCCAACCAAGCCGACTCCCGATGATAAATCCTCGATGAGCGCAACCGGATATTTCCGATGGAATCAGACTATAAGCTCGGTTAAGGAGCAGCGGTTCTATATCGGGCAGAATTCCGAGGAAGTCGCTAATGCAATAAAGCCTACCGAGAAGTTCAATGGCGAACAGCGTGAATATTACTATCCGGCTGACAAACTGGATTTTGGCGCCACCTACTACTGGCGAATCGAGACTGTCCTTGAGGACGGTGCAGTGGTTCGTGGGCCTGTGTGGTCATATAACACGTATGATTACTTCAAACCGGAGCCTGACGAACTGGTATCCGAGCCCTATCCTGCCGGAATAACGCCTTCTCGCGCGTCAAAAGTGATGGAGGGGATGGGGCACCCGACAATCAGCACGCCAAACGCTGACGAGGCCACCCTGCGAGACATCGCGCACGCTACTATGCGCTATCTGCGCAAGAGCCCGCAGCTTCGCAATATGCTGGCTGCCCATCCATGTGCTACTCTTATGGGCTCTCCCGAGGGCGTCCCATGCGTGGATGGGTTTGCGTGCGGAAGTTATGGCGGCATGCCCGGTTGGAATATGACAATGCACGAGATGGGCCATCAGGTTCTAATGAATGGAATGGGGCCGATGTATCCTGACTTCTATCAGAGGCTTACAAACGTCTTCAACGCACATGCGGACAACAACGCATGGCTTGGCGACTACGCTGCGTGCAATATTCACGAAAACATCGCCTGCAGCGGCCATCAATTTATCTCAGGCCCTGGGCGCGAGCGGCTTTTGAAAGAGGATGCGCCAACCTATTATCTGCTTTCCGAATATCTTCCAGGGGATTTGGCAATAGATTTGCATCCCGCCAAGGGGATAGCGCTCGACAAGCAGGACAATGTTCTGCAGTGGGGCAACCGTGGAGGCGTAGAGGATCGCGTGCCCGGCGGTGATAGTTATGCTCCGATTCCCAGCACGGTCGGAACGTTCAATGCTGTGGGTTCCCCCAAATTGAAGACAGTTCAGGGGACCTCGGCTGTTGTTTTTGGCGGATTGGACGCGCTGGTCTGGGATAGAGGCCTGCAATACGGCTTCGAAGGCAACCATACCTGGTCGGTGGAGCTGTGGGCTCGTCAGGATGCAGCCGGAAAGGGACTGATGCTTGGCTGGGGGCCTGAGGCGAAGGGCGTAAGGCTTTATCCGAATGCCTGGAATATATGCGGCAATTCTGCCGACTGGTCAGTTAATGAACCAGGCAAGTGGAACCATATTGCATTCGTGTTCGAAGGCGGAGGAATCAAGGATCTCGCAGGCCCGATGAGATTGTTTGTGAACGGCAGAGAGATTCTTACTAAATCCTACAAACTTGACCTCGCCGGGAATATGCCCGTCCAGATTGGAGGAAGCGTAAATGATGGCAAGGTTTCAGAAGGTTTCAACGGCGCTTTGGCCAATGTTCGAGTCTATAATTATGCCATCAGCAGCTATCAGGTTGAAGAGCATTACACTCAGGAACGAAAATGCTACGAGCGAACGTTCGCACCGAACACTGGAAAGCTGTATGTGGATCTGGACGCGACCCAGCTTGAGGAAACCGGCGCTGAAGAGCACAGACCGCTCTATCCTGAGAGCCTCTGCAAGCCGTGGGTTCGCAGCTGGTCCAACAAGGGCGTTTTGCAGGGCCGCATTCACAACGATATAAGTGACCAGTGGCATTACTCCGGAAGCACTCCTTTGTATGAAGAAGTTGACGGTGTTCAAGCAATCAGATTCATGGGCAAAGACCGAATGGTCGGCGTCATAGATACTAAGGGTTCTGCGATTGAAAAACCTGCCGGAACTCTCGAGGCTGTAGTCTACTCCCGCGCCAATTCGCCTGATAAGGTTGTATTGGAATGGGGCGATTTTGTGCTCACAGCCAATTACCTAAAACCAGGTTGGCAACATGTAGCGGTATCGCCTGGTGCCGGAAACTCGATTGTTTACATAAACGGTATCAAAGCTGGCGAGATGCCGGGCATATTAAGGATCAACAAGATCGAGCATTTGCACCTTGGCGCTCACTTCGACAAGCGCAGGGAGAGTTGGTATAGATTCTTCAATGGGGCAATTGCTCAGATGAAAATCCATGAGCAACCACTTACTGAAGATCAGATTGCTGTGCTCGCGAAGCAGTCTTGCGTGTTTACGGCCAACATTCCCATCCCAGCTGACGGCTCAAAAATTGCGGCAGATAGAAACCCGGTTCTAAGCTGGAAATCGGCCGCAAACGCCGCAGAACAGGTATTTATTGGAGATGATACCGGCAAACTCACATCCGTCGGATCGTTCAAACCGGGCGAGTTTAAGCCAAAGCTTAAAGGCGGCGCAAGGTATTTCTGGCGCGTCGGCAATGGACCGGTATGGTCGTTTGAGACGTATGCGGGTGAGATGATTAGTCTTTCCGCCGATAAACTGCCTCAAGGTTCGCTTGCGGCATGGAAGAACATCGGAACTGTCGGCGGCAACTTCATCCCGGCCGACCGCAAGAATCTGCTGGGGATAAATGTTGAGATCTTCAATGGCGAAACGGCGCTTAGAGTAGAAAAAGGAAAGACGATGACTTTCCGCCCGGATGGCAAGAGCGCGGATGCGCTCGTGAAGGGGCCGTTTACGCTCTCGATTCGCGTAGCCAGCGACAACTGGACAGAATCCGCCCCGATTTTGAACTGGGGCAAGGGTGATTCGCAGCTGCGTTTGTGGTTTGGCACAGCATCTTCAGACCGCAGGCTTGTAACATCCGGGAAGGAACCTCCGAGAGGTTTCGAGGATTCATACCCAGCCGGTAACATTAAAATGATCTACCCTGAAGGCTGCAATGCCCGCATGGCTTTTGTGTGGAAGACCATAACTATCACTTATGCAAACGGCACAGCCGAGATGTGGTATAACAGCCGCAAGATCGAGACCAAAAAGGTTGATCTGTCTGTGGCTGAATTGGGCGACTTGACGCTTGGCTGGGATGCGGAGATGTGCAATGGAAGCATACTTCTAAATAACCTTAGCATATATAACCAGGTCCTTAACCAGGCAGACATAGATGCGCTGGCAAAGGGCAAAGCGGCAGGCGCAAAACCGATTATTAACCTGTCAGCCAATAATCTGAAGGCTGGCATGCGTGTGGCCGCACTAACTAACAGCGGCACAATTAAAGGCTCATTCAGCACAATACCTGAGATCGACCGAAAGCCGATTGTTGATCAGGTAAATGGAAAAAATGCGGTCAATTTCAATGGAAGTGCGATGATGTCGTCTGATTTCATCTTACCGGAAGTGCTCGCTGATGCTGGCGCATTTACGGTCGAAATATGGGCACTGCAGGATGAGCCTTCAAATGGCTCTCGGCTTCTTGCACTCTCGCAGGAAACCAGCGATAGGTCTACTGCATTCTCCATGGGAAGCGCTGCCGATCCCAACGCCATTGCTCGCACATTCTGCGGCGTTAGCTGGTCGATAAACCCTGAAGAGAAGCCCAGGGAATGGGTACATCTTGCGTGGGTTTATGATGGCGGCATGGCCTCTAATATCAGGCTTTACCGCAACGGTAAGCTCAACGGCGAGTTTGCATACAAGACAATAGACACAATTGGCGGCGATCCGATAACTCTGGGCGGAGTTATGAGCCCTGCTGCTGGCGAAAAGGCCCTTTTCAAAGGAGCAATTTCCAGCGTTCGCATCTTCGATTACCCTCGCACATCCGAGGAGATTGCGAACACAGCAGAAGCGAAATATGTAAGCTCCTCGATAACGTTAGATTAAATATGCTTTGGATGCTGCATCAATAATACAGCATCCAAAGCATTAGCCGCTGATCACTGCCATCCTGAGGCTTTCGAAGGATGTGCAGAATGATGAGTAATAATGACAATCAGTATTTCCCTTCCGGACTGCTTACTGTTGACTGTCGACTTTAACCCATCTTCCGCAGTTTAATGCCCAAAAAAATATTTTCAGGGCATTTGGCGGTGTTTCGAACTAACATTTGAGCGTGACCGGCATTGTTTTCTGCCAAAATCGGTGTGTAGTGGAAATAAAATAATTGCCGGTCTTGTGTAGAATATTGTTGTGTATTTACGCAAGTGTTGCCGCATCTGGGCGCCATGGACGAACCTGGCAGGATGGTGAAGTGTGACCCTTGTGAACACCAATATACCACTAAAGCGGAAACATGTGCGCATTGCGCCTCATCATGTGTTGTTTTTACCTCTTGCGAAACCGGATTTTATAACGCATAATGAGAATGGGTAATTTGTGGTTCTTGGCCGTGCGGCTTGCTCCAGGCAATGTCCCCACCATCTGGGCGGAATAATGTTCCGAAGAATAGTTTAGGAGAAGAATTGAAATGAAAAGAGTTTCATTGCTTCTGTTTATCGCGGCAGTGTGTTTATCCGCTGTATCTGCTGCGTTCGCGCAGTTGCCCACAGGCACGGTGGCCTACTGGGCTTTCAACAATGCGCTCACCGATGGCAGCGCCAACGGCAACACCCTCAAAGGCACATCGGGTACTGTGGCTTACAGCGCCACCACTGTGAAGTTTGGCAGCGCCTCCCTCTATGTCGATGGAAGCGCCACGCTGGGCACCCTCTCGGGCTCGTTCCCGACCGGCGTGCCAACGGGGGCGAATCCATACACCGTGGCCGCCTGGATCAAGGCCGACACTGGCTGCTCGCTCGTTGGCGGATGGATTGGCTACGGCAATAACTCTAACAGCCAGGGCAATAATTTTCGGCTCATCGTCGCCAACAATAGCGTGTGGGAGTATTGGTATTACAATGATTTTGGCGCAACCCTGGCGAGCGGAACATTCTTCGATGGCTGGCATTGCGTCGTTGGGCGATATACAATACCAGCGGCGCCATATCTGGCCCGACTTTCACAATCACCGCCTCGGCTGGCGTCGGCGGTGTTATCAGCCCGAGTGGAGCCGTGGTTGTGGGCCAGGGATCCAACCAGACGTTCACCATCACTCCGAACTCAGGCTATGCTGTCTCGCAGGTGACTACGGATGGCACGAATCGGGGAGCAATAACAACCTACACTTTTAGCAATGTTCAGGCAGCCCACACGATCTCGGCTACTTTTGTTGCCCTTCCAACTTACACGATCACTGCATCTGCGGGCGCTGGCGGAGTTATCAGCCCCAGCGGCGCAGTCAGTGTGATTCAGGGTAATAACCAGACATTCACCATCACTCCGAACGCTGGCTATGCTATCTTGCAGGTGACGGTCGATAGCGTGAACAAGGGGGCAATTACCACCTACACGTTTAGTAATGTGACTGCTAACCACACGATTTCGGCCACTTTCGCCCTTGTGCCGACGGCTGCTGTTTCCGGCACGGTTAGAATTGGCGGCTTCGCAACTGAGAACGCGACAGTCAGCGTCTACAGCGATGCTGCGTGCACATTACTAAAAACGACCGCTAAAACCGATGGAAGCGGCTCCTATTGCGTTGTTGTTCCGCAGAGCGCGACATATTATCTGAAGGCCACCCAGAGCGGCTTCGCGCCTTCGGCGGCGCGGACGGTCGTTGTCGCGACAAGCGCCATGACCGGGC
>JAPLCU010000018.1 GCA_026392045.1 Armatimonadota bacterium | reverse complement strand
AGCATTCTCAATAAAATAAACTCCCCAGCCGACTTGAAAGGCCTTTCGGAGATCGAGCGAAAGCAGTTGGCGGATGATATGCGGGCGATGATTATAGACACCGTCTCGCACACCGGCGGGCACTTGGCTTCAAATCTGGGCGCGGTTGAACTGACCATCGCGCTGCACACGGTTTTCGACTCACCCAGGGACAAATTCGTCTGGGATGTCAGCCACCAATGCTACGCCCACAAGCTCCTCACGGGCAGGCACGAGCAGTTTTCGACCCTGCGGCAGGGCGGCGGCATATCCGGTTTCACCAAGCGCGAAGAAAGCAAGCACGACCCCATCGGGGCCGGTCACGCCAGCACATCAATTTCAGCCGCGCTGGGTCTTGCGAAAGCGCGCGATCTTCGCGGGGGAAGCGAGCGTGTAATTGCGGTCATAGGCGATGGCGCTCTCACCGGCGGCCTCGCATTGGAGGGTATGAACAACGCCGAGCACCTCAAAACCGACATTATGGTAATCCTCAACGACAACACCATGTCCATCTCGGAAAACGTCGGCGCGATGTCCCTGCACCTGAGCAAACTGCGCATGGCTCCGCTCTACAAAAGAATGGAAACCCGCACCAAGGAAGCGCTGGAAAAAATACCGATGGGCAAAATGATGAATTGGACCGTAGAGGGCCTCAGCCACGGTGTCACCCGACTTCTGGGCGGCTCAAGAACAGGCGTTATCTTCGAGGAACTCGGCTTCACCTACCTCGGCCCCATCGATGGTCATAACACCGAGCTGATGATAGACCTTCTCGAGCATGCAAAAGACCTCAAAGGGCCGCTGCTGATACATGTGCTAACCCAAAAGGGCAAAGGTTATGAATTTGCCGAGAATAACGCTCGTGGGTTCCACGGCATATCGGGCTTTGACGTCTCTGATGGAAATATCGAGCGCGCAGGCGGCAACACCAGCTACACCAGGGCTTTTTCCGAAGCTCTGGTCGAACTGGCCGCCCAGGACGACCGCGTGGTGGCGATCACAGCCGCCATGCCCGACGGCACCGGCCTCGCTAAATTCGCCGAAACCTATCCAGACAGATTTTTCGATGTAGGTATAGCCGAAGAGCACGCCGTCACATTCGCGGCGGGTTTGGCTGCTGGCGGGCTAAAGCCCGTAGTTGCATTGTATTCCACATTCCTGCAGCGGGCTTACGACCAAATAGTGCATGATGTGTGCCTGCAGAACCTGCCGGTGGTGTTCGCCATAGATCGCGCGGGAATCGTAGGCGAGGACGGCCCAACCCACCATGGAGTTTTCGACATATCCTACCTGCGCCACATCCCAGGCCTGGTAATAGCAGCGCCGAAAGACACCTGTGAGCTGCGAGACCTTCTTGCAACAGCGCTCAGGCACGACGGCCCAATGGCTATCCGCTACCCACGCGGAGGCGGCCCCATCCCTCATGAACCCGGCGAATTCCATATTTTCGCCATAGGCAAGGGCGAGCGGCTAACCGAGGGCAAGGACGCCGCAATCATAGCGCTCGGCTCCACGGTCTACCCATCCGTCGAGGCCGCAAATATTCTCGCAGCTCAAGGCATCAGCGTGGAAGTAATAAACGCCAGATTCGCAAAACCGCTGGATGAGCAGCTAATCCTGGGCGTGCTTAATCGAAAAATCCCCTGCGTGATAGCAGAAGACAACACCATAGCAGGCGGCTTCGGCTCAGCCATCCTGGAACTCGCCTCAAGAAAAGGCCTCTCCACCGAAAACATCAAAATAATAGGCGTGCCGGACGCATTCGTAGAGCACGACACCCCCGAAGCCCTCCGAGAAAAACTAGGCCTGACCGCCGAGGGCATCGCAGCCGCGCTGATGTCGGGGGCAAAGCGGCGTGTATACCCTGAGCGCTGATTGCTATGCTTCGGGACGAAAAACAGTCCCGAAGCAAAGAAAGCATATAAGTACCGGACATCCAAGGCGCTACGCTTTTCGACCAAAGCTAACCTTGGGCAGATTATCTTCCATGTCGGCGGCAAAACGCGCGATCATTCCTGTTAGATCAATTGCACATTCATATTGAGGCATAAAGGGCGCAATAATAAGACGCTGGAGTCGGGAAATGATTGCCATTCTTCCATAATGAAAGCGCCATCTCTGCGAATTTATCTGTGCAATGTACCACAGCAATTCTGAATTGCTCATTGGGAAACGTGGCTCCAGCACCCGCACTGCACTTCCCCCATTGCCTCTTGCAGCAAACCGCCAAGGCTGTATGCAGGCTTGACCAAATGCCGTAACTGTTATGCAAGGGTAGTCGATCAATTCTTCAGGTGGACATTCTATGAGCCCTACAATGCTATTATAGGCATCACCGCTTGACACGTAAGGGACCGGTCCTTCCGGGTAGTTTGATATACCTGCCGACTTACCCATACTCACCTTGAACACTTGATTTAGTGGCACATCTACCGCCGGTTTGTCAATATCGGCTTCAATAGCTGTTAATTGCTCGGAAAAGTCAGACAAAACAGAGTCAACGGACACCGGATAATGTATTGCTGCTAAGCACATTTGACGCAATGAAACTGTGACTAGGTGCCCAAAAGAATCAGTATCGAGCGTGGCACTAGGTAGCCAGTTCTCCGTGCAGAGCTCAGCGCCTGATACTAATTCATCAGTGCTGACTGTGCATATTATCCCAGGAACATCAGAAATAGAATTGCTATCTTGAAAGTCAGCAAAAGTTTGTAATACACTAGGAATTTGTGATCCCTGCACCTGTACACGTTTGTTTTTGCTGATCGTGTATCCATCATTCTCAATTCTAGCCATGAGCACTCCGACTTGCTTACTAGGGGTATTGGCTTGAACAACCAGTATAGAAGTGGCGGCGGCTGTCGGATAGAAAAGATCAGGTGGCATTGTTACCGACGCCAGCACTTGGTGGTTTCTGATTATTTCACTGCGCCATTCTTTATGTTCTTCATCTGCAAGTATTCCAGATGGAAGCACAACTGCGAGTTGGCCACCGGGCTTCAGACTCCTAAGGGCGTGGTCGATGAAATCTATCTCTGGCTCTTCCTCTTGTGAGAATGGGGGGTTTAGCATTGCCCTGTCAAATTGGCCACGCGTGCTATCAATATGATCAAAGCAACTACCCAGTGCAATATGACTCTTGCCGTCTCCTCTGAATATCATATTCAGTACAGATAAGGCCCAGACTGTACTATTGGTGTCGTAACCATACAATGCATCTTTGACACTCTGGATCGCCATTGGTGTTGTTGCGGATCTCATCATGCGATCATAGGCTGCTACCAAAAAACCGCCCGTTCCGCAAGCCGGGTCATAAACTCTATGCCCTACATTGACTTCTATGAGATCAGCGCAGAATGCCGTGATGTGTCTTGGTGTGAACACTATGCCTAGTTTACGGCTGTCGCCGCCATATCTAAGAAATGCTTCATAAAACTTGCCCAGAAAATCGACTCCACTACGAACAATTGAGCGCACGTTTAGTCTCTCTAGTTGAAGCACAATGCGGCGTATCACACCAGGTAGCAATATTGCCTCTGTTGATAACTGTAAAGTATCCTTCAGATATTGACGACGTTCAGGCGGAACGTCTCCGCAAGCGCTTATAGCGGCCGCAACATTCGAATTTATATGTTGAAGTACGACAGCTGGATCAAGCGAAAAATCACCCTGATACAGCGCAAGGATTATAGCACCGATCACTTTAGGGCGGACCATTTCTTCGATCTTCGCTGTTCTGAGCATGCGACTGATAGCAATTGCAGCTTCATAGAATTCCGCTTCGGCAGGCAGACGTACATCCGTGGTGGCATTATCATTTTGTCTAGCAATTTCAAATTCCTCTGGCGTTGGTATCTGGGTTAATTCATGTCCATTAGATGTAAGCTCCGTCCAGTTGGTTCCAATTCTATATCGCGTGCGGGCCTGAACTGCTGTGTCCGGGGTACCCGCGATACCCACAACAAGCGCGATAGGGTACACTTGGCTGATCTTCTCTGCATAATTGATAGCCTCAGAAATCGCTTCGTGAATCTTGCTGAATTCATTTTTGGTCTCAATCACGATTATCGGCTCAGAATTGTGGCAAACAACGAAGTCAGGTCGTTCTTGGCCAAGGCATTGCTTTAGTTCAGGAAAGAAGCTGATTATTTCCTGCTCTTCAAGAAAATCCCCTCCACGAGACGGATGAGATGTATTCCACCCAAGCCGTCTCCCTTCCTCGCGACAGTAGTATCTCGCTCGTGCTTCAGCCCTGTTCTTTTTCATGTATACAGCTCCTTGCTTCCCGTTATTATAACACATAGCCTGTTGTTATGCTGAAACGCGTATGACTTATATGCTTGTATACTTTGAAATCGGGTGATCAACCGCTCCGGAAATCCCGAAACGAACCTGCGGGATAACAGGAAACGAAGCCCTATTTCGTTGCTTTTGCAGGCTTCTTCTCCACTTTGTTTGGAAGCACGTGAGCGCGGTTAGCCCATGCAGTCCATTTCGCTTCCATTTCCTTGATTCTTTCAGGCATCTGCGCAGCAAGATCGTGCAGCTCAGTCCGGTCTGCCTTCATTTCATAGAGTTCCCACGGCTTGTCCTTCTCAGCAACCATCTTCCAATCGCCAACCCGGATGCCGCGATTGCCTATGTGCTCCCAGTAAAGGGCCTCATGAACGATGGGTTTGTTATCGAAAGCGGGCGCCAGGCTCACACCTTCCAGGGGAGTGATCTTGTTGCCGGCGTATTCAGACGGGTACGCAGCTCCGGACACTTCCAGAATTGTCGCCATTATGTCAGGCAATTGCCCGGTCTGATTGCGCAGCGCATTGCGTGACTTGATACCGTTTGGCCACTGCATTATCAGCGGCGTCGATATGCCGCCCTCCTGGATCCAACACTTGAACCGCCTGAACGGGGTGTTGGAGAGGTTCGCCCATGAGCGTCCATAACTGGAATAGGTGTCATCGGGTCCGGGCATGATAGAAGGATCATTGCCGAATCGAATTGGCCTGCCGTCCTTAGTGGTCTGCTTACCAACGCCGAGTATGTCAAGCCAGTAGTGCGCGGAATCCGTCCCCGGCCCCAAACCTTCGTGGCAGCCTCCATTATCAGCAAGAAAGACTATCATTGTGTTGTCGAGTTGCTTCGCATCCTTGAGGGTCTTGACGATCCTGCCAATGCCCTGATCCATACTATCAATCATCGCAGCATAAGTTTCCATTCTGCGAGTCTCCCATGCCTTGTTCTTGACGCTTTCCCAGTCTGTCTTTTGCGGATCGCGAGGGCTGAGCGCCCAGTTCTTGTCTATAATTCCCATCTTGACCATACGCTGGAGCCGTGCTTCCCTGAGCTTATCACAGCCGGCATCGAATTTGCCTTTATACTTAGCAATATCTTTCTCCCTGGCGTGCAGCGGCCAATGTGAGGCGTTATATGCGACATAGACAAAAAACGGCTTATCGGGGCTCTTCGCCTGGTGGTCCTTGATGAACTGGCTGGCGTTATCAGAGAAGGCATCTGTGGTGTAATAGTCTTCCTTGGGCGTTTCGATGATCTCGTTATCGCGGGCGAGCGACACGGGATCGAAGTAGCTTGACGCACCTCCAAGGAAGCCATAATAACGGTCAAACCCTCTCTGGCACGGCCAACTGGTCTTCGGCCCTTTTGCTTTAGTGTTTCTGGACAGGTGCCACTTGCCCGTCATATACGTCCCATAACCCGCTTGCCGCAGAACCTCAGCTATGGTCACGCAGTTCGAGTTCAGATCGCCACGGTATCCATCAAGACCCGTATCGCCGCCAGTCATCCCGCCCATACCTGCCTGATGAGGGTGCAGACCTGTTAGCAGGCTTGCCCGCGAGGGGCAGCATCTGGCGGTGTTGTAGAACTGGGTGAACCTGATTCCGTTCTGCGCTAACTTGTTCAAGTTGGGGGTATCGATTTCCCCTCCATAGCAGCCGATATCCGAATAGCCCATATCGTCCGCAAGTATCAGGATAATATTGGGACGCTTAGCCTTTTTGGTCGACTGTAGATTTTCCAACGACTGCGGATTTGCCGCGGTCGGCGATTTGCCGATCAAATCCAGTTCACGTGAGAGCGGCGATGTTGCGCCAACAGCCATTGATCCAGAGCCAACCACACTGGCTGCCTGCGCAAGCAGACAGCTCCAAGAAACTGCTTTTTTCATTTGATGTTATATCCGTTATTTCTCGGTCTCCCAACCAGCTTAATCGCTACCGCACGGGAAACCGGTTCTGGTGCATTCTATTGTAACACAGTATTGCACAGTATTGGGGACAGAGCCATATTTCCCCCGGACACTTCCCTCCCCAACCCAACATTTTTACGTAATCGCAATTTTTTCAGGTTGTATAGAGGCATATATTGTGGTAATATAATTTTGTCAGTAAACAGTAGGTTTAAGGGTCCTGCGGTGTACGTGATTAGTCGAGAAAGTTTTGAGCCTACACTCAAAATTGTAGGCGCTTATCTTGGTGACCATGAGTGGCAGTCCCGAGAAATCGAGAAATCGCGAATTGGCAGCAGTTGGCGCCGCCCTGGTATGAAGGGTTCAACAACTCGGTAGACACACGGCACATGCGGGACTTTTTAATTAACTAAGCAACCGGGACGAGCATTGTTTGGTAGGGAGGTGTCGATGATGACACAGACGGAACTCTCGGGAGCTATAGTGAGGATGAGGACTGGAGACGAGTATGACGGTATGCTCGGTAAGGTCTGCGGAGCGGAAGATGATGGAGATATGCTTGCAGTTAAGCATAGACCGATAACATTCCCACACCGCAGGGAAACAACTCTTCACTATTTCAGAAAGAAAGAACTCGAGATAATCAGAGGCTGATGATTCTCGTTAGACATGACAAAAATAAGGCGCTCCGCAATTTGCGGGGCGCCATTTAATGTACATTGGTCAAAATCCGCAAAGGAAATTTGCAGGCAGGCGGTGAATACCTGTATGAAGAGTTTTAGGAGGTTACACCATGAGCAATAGACTTGTTACGCTGTTTCGTTGCTTCGGCAGCAGTGAACGCTAGTCATTCTTCCAGCATCATGCCAACGCCGCTGCCGAAGCCACCGGATGCACTCATGCTCCGGTCAAGAGATACCAAGACCCTCCGGCCAGGGATCAAGCAACTTGCCGCCTTTGCCGATGATCTTAGAGCTACAGCTCGACAGGTCACGCGGTCCGGCGGCTTCGGCAGCGAGCCGGACCGATAATCGAGAGATAGTGCAGAATTCACTGCTACCGAAGCAACGGGCAACGCAACACAACGTATATAGGGCAAAATCCGCAAAGGGAATTTGTAAGCAAGCGGTGAATACCTGTATGAAGAGTTTTAGGAGGTTACGCAATGAGCAATAGACTTGTTGGTTGCGCCGTGTACACGGGTTCGTAAGCATGTTGAACAAACCAATCAAGGAGGAAATACTATGGAACTAATTGCAGCATGCGGGATCGTTTGCAGCGAGTGCAGTGCCTATAAAGCCACTCAGTCCAATGATCCTGCCGCCATCGAGAAAGTCGCCCAGGAATGGGGCCAGATTTTCAACGCAGAAGTCAAGCCGGAGTCCGTTTGGTGCGACGGCTGCCTGTCTGATTCTGATCGCAAGTGCGGTAATTGCGCAGGGTGCAGCGTCCGAAGGTGTGTTGTTGGACGAGGGCTTGCCAATTGTGCTGAGTGCGACAACTACGGCTGCGAAACCATCACCGAGTTTCTAGAGGTGTGTCCCGAGCCAAAAGAAAAGCTAGCCGAGATCCGTGCCGAGAAACAAGGCTACAAGGAGAAAATATGGCAGAACAACTCATAAGCCGTTGCGGCGACGAATGCAGCTCTTGCGAGCATAAAGCGAAAGACGGCTGCCCGGGCTGTTCGTTGCTTCGGTAGCAGTGAACGCTAGTCATTCTTTCAGCATCATGCCAACGCCACTGCCGAAGCCACCGGAACTGTCACACTGATACTTCGCAACACGGCCAATGCGATTTCTGTCTTTGTGTCCAGCCTCTTGTAGCTGTTATATGCATATTCTTCAGAATCTATCAGATCTCCTTCAGTCGCATTATAGATTTCTCAAGCTGGCCTTTTGTGTTCTCTTTAGGAAATTCCACAAAGGAAATTTGCAGGCAGGCGGTGAATACCTGTATGAAGAGTTTTAGGAGGTTACACCATGAGCAATAGACTTGTTATGCTGTTTACGGGGCAATTCGCCGATTTGCCTCTTGAGGAATTGGCAAAGAAAGCCAAGGGCTGGGGTTTCGATGGCCTTGAGCTGGCTTGCTGGGGAGACCATGTGGACGTGGATAAAGGCGCGAATGATAAAGCCTACGCCCAGGGACGCGTCAAGCTGCTGGCCGACAACGGCCTAAAGGTGAAGGCCATCAGCCACCACCTCGCGGGGCAGCTCGTGTGCGATTTGAACAACGATTCGCGCTCCGATGGCTTCGCGCCGCCGCAATACGCGGGCAATGCCGAGGCCAAGCGCAAATGGGCGATTGAGACTATGAAAAACGCCGCCCGCACTGCCGCAAACATGGGAATTGATGTGGTCAATGGCTTCACAGGTTCATCGATATGGCATTTGATCTATAGCTTCCCGCCGGTTTCGCCCGAAATGATCGACGAGGGATTCCAGTTCTTTGCAGACACCTGGAACCCGATTTTGGACGTTTTCGATGAGTGCGGAGTGAAGTTTGCATTGGAAGTTCACCCGACCGAGATTGCCTTCGATACCATAACTGCCAAGCGCGCCCTCGCGGCTCTCGATAACCGCAAGGCCTTCGGTTTCAACTTCGACCCCAGCCATTTGCTCTGGCAGATGGTGGACCCGGCCAAGTTCGTGCGCACGTTTGCTGACCGAATCTATCATGTTCATATGAAAGACGCCGCACTCACCCTCGATGGCGAGTCTGGTATCCTTGCTTCATACCTCAACTTCGGCAGCTACGGCCGAGGATGGGATTTCCGCAGCGTGGGCCGCGGAGATGTTGATTTCGAGGCCATTATTCGCGCCTTGAATGATATCAACTACACCGGCCCGCTCTCAGTGGAATGGGAAGACGCCGCCATGAACCGCGAATTCGGCGCAGCAGAATCCTGCCAATTCGTCAAGGATTTAGACTTCAGCAAATCAGACAGAGTATTTGACGAAGCATTCAGCAAGTAATCAAATCGTGATCGCTCTGGAAATCTGTTGCGCCTATGATCGCCCTGGAAATCTGTTCCAGGGCGCTGGTATTGCGGAAATCTATTCCGCCAGTATAGCCTTGGTAGGTGAACCGTCCCGATTTAATCGGGAGGAACGTGCGTCGGGGAACAGATTTCCCCGACGATCTCGTTTTTGTCATTCCCGCGAAGGCGGGAATCTATCCCTTCTGTAACCTGTTCCCTATTCCCTGTAACCTATTCCATGCTATAATATAGCGTTATGAAAAAGGAAACGAAGCCTAAAACCGCATCCATCCAAAACCGCAAGGCTTGGCATGAATACCATATTGGCGATACATTTGAGGCTGGGCTTGTGCTGGTTGGGACCGAGGTTAAATCGATTCGGCTGGGCAAGGCCAGTCTTCAGGAATCTTACTGCAAGTTCGAAAACGGCGAGCTTTGGATTCAGGGTATGTATGTAGCGCCTTACGAGCAGGGAAACCGCGCAAATGTGGACCCCACTCGATCCCGAAAGCTTCTGCTTCATAACGCCGAGCTGGACAAGATAAACAAGGGTCTTAAAGAAAAAGGCCTCACGCTGGTTCCCCTTAAACTATACTTCACCAGAGGCTTCGCGAAGATGAACATCGGCTTGGCGAAGGGCAAAAAGCTCTGGGACAAACGCGACGCCATAGCCGAACGCGACATTGAACGCGACCGCCGCCGCGAAGAATCCGGGAAATACTAGCTGCCGCCTGATAAAGACCGCGAATCAGACAGAGTAGACTTCGGGACGAAAAACAGTCCTGAAGAATATAAATCCCAAAACACCTACTATATTTTCATTCATGCATCATCTGGAAAACTGGCAATGGGTTTCGATTAATTAAGTTCTCTAAACGCCATATTCCTGGCTCAATGGATGTTACATCTGCATGTCTTGCAATATAGCCCAAAACCCCTTTGGTTATCTTTGCTGCATACTCGTAGTCGATGTAGCCAGCAATGCTCACACTATCATTCGCAGTATGGTAGTTGGGGTTTGTAAGGAAGCCTTTCTCAATAATCAAAGCAGAAGGTATGCCTTTTTGCCTGAAATATGGATAATGGTCTGATTTATTGTTGGACCCGGCTAGGAGTATATTCTCTGCCGCAAAACCGCTCCACCTGCGCATTTCTTGCCTGATATCGGTCATAAGTGCATCAAAACCTTGCCCAGCGTCATATAGATAGACGCAATCACGCTCAGCAGGCGAGTTGTATGAAATCATATCCACACCTATCGCTGCTCGCACTAGCTTAGGATTGAGCTGCTGCTGATTGGCAGGGATTGCAACTAGGAAGTTAGTTATAAAAAAATCATCACCATAAGCCATATATGCACCATCGGGCATCTTATAGCCAGTTTCTTCGCAATCGGCTATGATAAACACAACTGTTGCTTTCGTGGAGGTCAGTCCAATGACACGCGCCACTTCGAGGATTGCTGTAACCCCAGAGGAATTGTCATCGGCCCCTGGCGCGCAGACATTGTTTCTATCCATAGAATCATAATGAGCTGTTAGGATGTATATTCCGGCGTGCGCCTCATCAGTTCCACGTTTGATTCCAATGATGTTGCGCAAGCCCTTGCATTTGTTCCAATCGTATAAACTGGTCAAATATACAGAGTCATTTGCATTTGTGAGATAATTGCGCAATATCCGTTCGATATTTGCCCTAGAAGCGAGTTTTGCCTGCGTCGGGCCGAATGTGGTCTGATCAAACATTCGGCTGTCACCGGTTCGATTGTAGAGCAATGTTTCATTCGAGGGGTTCATGATTGCCTGATAACTCTCTGGAGTGATCTCTTTAGCCAGCCATTGCACATAGAAATCAGGTGATAAAGCAAAGGCCGGTGTCAAAGAGAAACTCAGACATAATGTCAAAATAATATTTGTAGTCTTCATTATAAATTCACCACTCCGAGAGATATTTTGTTTCTGGAAAAGGGTTTCCCGGAATAACTCGCTAACATGCTCTGTTACCTAATCCGGCGACAGACCTTTCCCGCAGGTTGCGCGCACTATGTTTGCATTCGCCTGCCGAAAATCTTTGGAAACATGCTGCATTAAATCTCTGGATGATTGGCGTTTGGAAATGGCCGCCATCGGGCAATCTGCCTGGACTATTGGAAACTCGCACACCCTCGCAAAACGCACAAGATCGTTCTCTCGAATATAGGCGAGCGGCCTGATAACACCGAACTTGCCGCCGAAGTAATCTCGCCTGAAGGCCATGCTTTCCAGGCGTCCGTGCTGAAAAAGATTCATAAGGGCAGTATGCGCGAAGTCTTCCAGATGGTGCCCCAGCGCCAGTTTATTGCAATTGTATTGCTCGGCGATCTCGAATAGCGTGCGTCGTCGGTTTCTTGAGCAGCGCTCGCAGTTCATTGGCAGCGCTTCATCAGGAGTAAGAATGCTATCTTGTATATGAAACTCCACGCCCTCGTCTTCGAGCCATTTTACGAACGTTTCCGGCAGATCGAGGTGAACGCCGCGCGCATCGCCGTTGACGTGCGCAGCCACAAGCTCGTATTTAATCGGCGACTGCTTCAACCGATAGATAAGCAGCCTCAGGAGCGACATGCTATCTTTGCCGCCCGAAACCCCAACCAGGATTCGATCCCCTGGTTCTATCATATTGTGCTCGCGGACCGCTTTGTCCACACCCTTGCTCAAGAAAAAAGCATGGCGTTCCGCATCGGATCTCCATTTTTTGCCCATAACAGCTCTAGCATAACACGACGGGACAAGGAAGGGAAGGTAGGGACGGTTGGCGGTTTGCAGTTAACGGCTCGTTGTATCGGGACAATGGTGTCTCGATACAACGAATACTCTTTCGCAACGGGTTATGCGCTTTGAGCGGCCATTTGCTTTTCGATAGAAATGGAGCCATCAATGAGAGATGTGACATTCTCCTCGGTAAGCCCCAAAACAACCGCCAATTCTTCTGCAAGAAGTTTCTTGGCTCGCTTGAGCTGGTGCTGCTCGCTCACTTTCGGGTAACGCGACTTAGGTTCCATCGCCACGCGTCTTATTGCTCCTGCCAGCGCCAGAGGATCAGACCACACGAGGTTTCTCAGCCCGCAAGCCTCGGCGATTGATTCATCTTCACCTGTAAGGATTCTCAGAGCCTCTCTAAGCAGGTCTGGGGAAGACAGCAGTCTTAGGCCGAGCTCGTCGGCAGCGTCAACGGGAACGAAAATGGTGGAGCATATAGAAGGTTTCGGGATAACGTAGTAGTAGCGGCATTCGCCGTCCTGTATACGTTCTTCAATAGCGCCGATAGTGCCGACGCCGTATCTTGGGTGGATAACTTTATCGCCGATATCCATTTGGAAAACAGTCCCCTTTCACAATCCCTGAACATAGTTAGGCGGTCTGGAAACCTGCGAATTACTGCCCAGCACAGGTCCTCGAGCCAGGGTTGACGGTTGGCTGTTACCTGGAATGCCAAAGTCTCAGACTGCCACCAATACTCATCCGTCAGGACAACCCATGACGAATGAAAAGTGTTGCTTGACTCGGAGCCCAATGTTCTAAGTATAGCCATTTGTTTGCGATTTGTCAAGCTCAACATGCCAGTATATTTGCATATACCTGGTTTGAATAAGAGGAAAGTGGCCTCAATATTCCAAGGCCACATTCTGAAATACAAAGCTACAAACCGCCAGCAAGCGGCTCTGGCTTAGTCAACCGTAATGGCTGCGTTCGGGCATTCGTCTACACATACGCCGCAATCAATGCACGTATCTGCGTCAACGATTGCAAGATTGTCTTCGATCTTGATTGCCTCAACAGGGCAAGATTCCACGCACGGGCCGCACCCTGCGCACTTATCTGCTTCAACTTTTGCTACCATAAACTCTAATCATCCTCCAGCTTGGTTTGGGTTTTACGTTCACCTGGCGCATAAGATAAGGCGCCGTCTCGGGAGCGCCACCATTTATTACTTCTACATCGGGGGCAAAAGTTCCTTGATTACTGAGGTATTTTCATAGAAAACTTCATGGAAGCTAGCCTTGAGCTTGACCTTGGCGCCCTAAAAGTGGGATACTATCGCATTATAGATTAGAGATTGACCCAAATATCGCCATCACACAGGAGGCTTTCCTTGGAGAACAACGGCAAAACGCAGTTCAAATTATCGCGCCTGGTGCGCACGGCGGCCTCGGAAATTTATGTAATATGGGAAGGTGACACCCGCGTGGGGCAAGTCCACCTTCATTACGCCCACGACACCATTCATGCGGCCCTGCTTCTTGAGGTCGATTTGGCGGTGACTGAAGAAGAGGATCTGCTTGAAGCGATAGATGAGGATATCGTTTCCTCATATATGCCCAGCTTTGAGAGAGAAGACCTGTTGGTGACAGTATTCCGTGCTGAGGAGATCAGCTCGTTCAGCTACTCCACAGACATGGACAACCTCGGCCCAGACGACGAAGAAGACTAGTGCGCTTAGGCGTACATATATGCATCGCCCAGGGCCTGATAAAGGCCTTGGGCCAATAGAGCTCACTGCCGGTAAGTGACGGGGAGGGCGAGGCTCCCGCCGAGCCTTGTAGCTGCTTACACGTCGCATTCGGACGATGCAGAAGCGCCCTTCCCCAATTCATAATTCATAATTCATAATTCAGAACTGACCACAGCCAAATCAGCAGCTTCGCGCTCGGCTGATTTCTGGCCCTCATAACGCTCCTTGACCTGCCACATGAAGTTGACTATCTTCGCGTCGCGGCTGGAGTCTATGAAGCCATCGTAGTCGAGGTTCAGGAACGGTATATTGCTGTGGCGGCGGCGCAGCTCGTGGCTGAGAGCTGTCACGGTATTGCCAGGCATGCAGTTGAACGGAATAACGCTCACGATGCCCGCGAGGCCTCTGTTGGCGAAATCCTCGCTCTTGCCCATAGAGCATATACACTCGCCGCCGAAGTTATAGTTCACGTATTTCGAGCCTTTCTGGATAACTTCAGCCGGGCCGATATCATCATAGCCATCCAGGAACGGCTTCGCGGCGTGATATAGCGCGTGTTCGTCCTTGGCCGCGAGCCTGGTGTTCATCCAACCGGCGCCGTATGTTTTGAGCTCATCAATGGTGATTGGGCAGTCTTTGAGGCGGTCTGCGGATAGAGTCTTGCCTATGAAGTTCGCGTAGGCGAAGAACTCCGTCATCGGGGCGAGCCAAGTTTCGGCTCCGTCGGCTTCAAGTTTCTTGATAATATCTTGATTGGCGCCATTGTGAAGCCTCACATAGAACTCACCGACCACACCCACCAGCGGTCTCTCTTCGCGCCTCTTGGGAATTCGCTCGAAGTCTTCCTGAGCGCGGCGCAGAAGCTCTTCGAACTCCTCAAGGTGCTTCGTGTTCAAAAGCACAGAGAGTTTATTGGCTTCGACCCTCTTCTTGTGATCGGGCATCATCGCAATCAGCATTTGCATGCAATTCTCAAATACAGCCTCCGCGTCGCCCTTGTGAATTTGATATGGGCGGGTGCGCTGGAGCATCTTGAAAAGCAGATCATGGGTCATAATCGCATCCCACACGATCAGAGCGAACATAGTCCCGAGGCCGCCATGCACGTTGATGCTGCCGAGCGTAACTATATCTGCGTTCTGATGCCCAAACTTGTCCAAAATACGGCGCTGGAGCATACTATACATACCGAACCTGCACGGCCCCTCGGCATTACCCTGGAAGAATGCTTCCCTGGCAGGGTCGAAATCCGGCTGCTCAATCCGATAAAGCATATCCTCGGTGGTCATGAGCGCGGGCAGGCAGACGTCTTCGGTTATCGCCTTGCGCGCAAGGTTGAGACCGGCGTCGGGTGAGCGCGGCAGCGCCTCGGCATTAATCCCATAGGCTTGCATCGCGGCCGCGAGCATTCGGGAGGACTCATTCGCGTAAGGAATCCAAAGTTTACGATCTTTAAGCCCCATAATGGATGCATCTGTGGAGCGAATAATCTCGGCCTGCTTATTTGTCCCCCTGCCTGCCGTGTCTGAAAACGCCTCTATGCGAGTGATGACACCTGCGTCGGCGGTGTGCTCGTCTATCTGCATCATGTAGCACGGCTCGCCAATCTCGTCCTTAAAGAACTGATTACCGAACGAATCCGGCCCACACGCGAAGTAAGTCAACACAATCGCCTTCAGGCGGACATCATGCCGAATCAGACGCGCAGCCATGAGCTTTTTCTGAATCTGGCGTGAATAGGCGTTGGGCCAAACATCAGAGATGTCGGCGGTCTCCAGCGGCAAAAAGTCCTGCGGAATCGCCAAAATGCCCAAATCCTGAATCTTTTTGCCGATGTCCATATTCAGCGCAGAGTCCCACAATGTGTAAGGCCTGCCGACCACAACAAAAGCCATCTGCCCCTGCGGAATGCTTTGCAGAACCTCGGCCCCGCGCTTTTCCACTTGAGTCTTGAGGTCATTCAATGCCTGAAGACCAACCTCAAGCGCCGCCTTAGACTGCGCCGCGCTCTTTCCGAGTTCCTTGCCAACCTCCACAAACACTTTCTTCAGATGCTTGCGCCCGCGCTGGAAGTGCAAGCTTGGCGCTATATGCCTGATCCCGCGCTCCGTAACTCCTATGCAAGATGATATGACATCCGGCGCAGCCTGCAGATATGGACAGGTTTGAGCCTTATTCAGGTTGGCATTCGGCTGCTCGGTGGAGATGATTCGCGGCGCAAATATGATATCCACGCCCTTCTCGATCAAATCCATATAATGCCCGTGTGCAACCTTAAACGGGAAGCACGGCTCACCAATCGCCACTTCAAGGCCCATCTCAATGATGCGCTTGTTGGTCTGGTCAGATGGCACCACTTCAAAGCCAAGCTCAGTCAAAAACGCATTGTAGAGCGGGTAAAGCTCCGAGAACATTAGGCCGCGCGGCACGCCGATACGGGGTGCGCCCTCAGGAGCCTTCTTGGTATAAGAATCCATCATCATCTGCTCGCGCTCGGCAAAAAGGTCCGGCAAATGGTCGCCCAATCGCTTCTTGTGGACAGCGCTGAACTTTTCGCAGCGGTCGTTATAGAAATATTTGGGGCCGTTGTCCATCTGGAATGTGTTCACATCGCAGCGGTTCGCGCAGGCCTTGCATTCAAACGAAGTAATCTCATAATTGGCTTCTGCGATCTGATCGAAGCCTTTGAATGTGCTCACTTCCGGGTTCGCGAGATACGCAAGCCGAGCGGCGCCCACCGCGCCTGTGATGTGCGGATACGGCGGCACAACTATCTTTCGCCCAAGCACAGTTTCGTAAGCGGCAACCATGCCCTTGTTGAATGCCACAGCCCCCTGGAAAACGATTTTGCCGCCTATCTCGCGGCTGCCGATATTCTTGTTGAAATAGTTTTTTACGCTCGCAAGGCAGATACCTGCGGCGAGGTCCTCGACGGGCACATTATTTTGCTGGTAATACACCATCGCAGATTCCGAAAATACAGTGCATGTCCAGTCGAGATCAGGCGGACGGGTGTTTTTGAGCGCTACATCACCGAACTCTTCCAATGGTATCCCAAGCCTGCTCGCCTGCTTCTCAAGAAATGCCCCGGTGCCGGCTGCGCAGGCCTTATTCATCTCGAAATCTATAATTACCTCGCCATCCAAACGGATGTATTTACTATCCTGCCCGCCGATTTCAAAAATGCTATCCACATCGTCGGCATAAGAAAGCGCGCCCGATGCCTGCGTCGTGATTTCGTTTCGGATGAGGTCTGCGCCGATATAGTCGCCGGTCAGATAGCGGCCGCTGCCGGTAGTTGACGCCGAAATCTTGCCAATTTCGAGGCCCTGGGCTTTAATTTGAGAGTGGATATTCGCCAAAGTATCGCGCACGGCGGCGAGCGGGTCGCCATCGGTGCGCCTGTAATAATGCGCCAGCACAACGAACTTTCCCTCAATTTCCGTCACCAATGCTGCTTTCGTGCTCACGGAGCCTATATCCACACCCAACGCTGCGCGGGGGATCAGGGGTTGGGGGTTGGGGGTTGGGCAGACTGCTCCTCAAGCCTCGGCATGATGACAGAGAGTTCCATCTTTATGGGCTTGCAGCCGGGGTATTCGAGGGGCTTCTTTAGATATTCTTCCAGGCTTTCGATAGCAGTTTGGAGGTCGATTGCCGCCTCTGCGCGTATTGCCGCGCCTATTGCGCCCATGGTGCGGTTATGCTCCGGCACAAACATTCTGGCGCCAATTCCCAATTCTGCTGATAGATATTTCACCACGGCCGGGTTCTCGGATACACCGCCGATGAACGCGACCTTGTCCCGAAACTCCTTGCCGCGCGCAATTGCGGAGCGGTAGTTGCGGCTGATTGCCTGATGAATGCCTGCAGCAATGCGGTCTCGGGGGGTGCCTTTTTGATAAAGGTGGGTGATGTCGGACTCGGTGAAAACGGCGCATCGCCCGGAAAGGCTCGCGGGGCTCTGCGTTTCCAGGGCGACCTGCGCGAAGTCCTCTATGCTCGGGTAATTGAGCCGCTTGACCATGTGGTCCAGAAACGAACCGCTGCCCGAGGCGCATTTGTTGCCGAGATTCGAGTCTTCCACCAAGAGTCGACCACTCAGCGGGTCGCGCTCGAACAGCAGATATTTCTGGGCCTCTCGACCCATCTCAATTACTGTCCGCACTTCAGGATAGAGCCTATCTATGGCGGCGGCGAGCGCGTTTGGTTCGTGAATGGCGTCAGCTCCGATGAGGTCGCGTAGGGCGGCAGCTCCAGCTCCCGTCACACCGCACACCACAATCTGTGAACCATGCAGCTCAAGGACCTTTTTCAGCCCCTCCATAACCCTGCGAATAGGTTGGCCATTTACAGATATCACGCCAAGTTCCTCTATTCGCCCATCACTTTGAAGAGCTACAGTTTTAACAGTATCTGATCCAATATCGAAACCAATTCGTAAAGCCATATAAGAGTCCTCCGTGCCACGGCCCAGCCAGTATGGATGGAAGATAAACATTAAATGATTATACCCACAGCCAAACGTTACTAACTCTGTAGTATATCCCGCTTACTCGCTACAGTCAAGAGATAGGCTTGGAATTCAGGACAAAATGCATCAAAACAAGAGGTAACGACAAGGCTGGATTACAAATCCAGCCTGATATTTATATATACTATTTGGGCTATGCGCTTTTGTGTGGATAGACCCACCGGTTTTCCGAGAAGCAACAGTATGAGATTCTCTAACCCGGTGTGTTTACGAACGGGGAATGCTCACACTTCGCCACCCTGAGGCTTACACATCGCCACTCTGAGGCTTACACATCGCCACCCTGAGGCTCACACTTCGCCATCCTGAGGCTTACACTTCGCCATCCTGAGGCTTACACATCGCCACTCTGAGGCTTACACATCGCCATCCTGAGGTCGCTCGAAGGATGAGCAGCATGATAAGTTGCCATCTTTAATCTTACTACCTCGCGCTTATTGATATGGGTTTTGAGATAGCTTAATTGGGGCGTTATCAACCGCTCATCCTTCGAGACCCTCAGGATGGCGGAACGCGGCGTCAGCGTGAAACAACACCCTGGCGCCGAAATGTCTTCCCCTTTCGCGAAATCCGCGCACATTCGCGCCATCCGCGATTCAAAAGCTATACGTAACGCCGTCTTAAACCTATAAGTCCTGTCAAGCCGCCAAACAAAGCGATGATTGATGACGGCTCAGGAACCTCAGACACACGGAACCCGATATAGTAGTTCTCGTAATACCGGTTGTAGTTGCCGCGGGTGGACGAGTGGAGGGAGCAGAAGATGTTTTCGTCGAAGAGGTAGAAGATGTTGTCGAACGAACCGCCCCGCAGGCCGCGATAAGCGTAATTCACATCCTGGTATACAATAGACTCGTTCCACTCCTCGACGTTGCCCATCATATCTTTAGTGCCATTTTGCTCCAGAGCGCCATTGATAGTTCCATCCCAGGTAGAATCAATAGCCCAATTGCAGTTAGCATCTGTTCCAGCAACCGGCGCAACGCTTGTGCCATTAGCAAATAGTGAATATGTGCCGTTTTTATAGTAGGCAGCCTTATACCACTCATCTTCGCTTGTCACAGCCCAGGTTGCTCCGGTGTTGCGCTGGATGAGGCGGCCATCAGTTCCATTGTAGCCGTCGGGAATTGTATATGCGCCGGTCTCAGTGGAGCTATTACCCTGACCGTTACCGAGCCAGTTGGCGAATCGCAGGGAATCCCAATAGCTCACATAGTTCACAGGCCTGTTAGCATAGACGCTATCTACTGTGTAGCTGTAGCCGCCTGTAACACTGGTTCGCTCAATTTTGCAGCCGTAGGTATCGCTGAACATGTAGGTATTGTAGAGGCCGTAGGTGTCTGATACATTTGCCTTGGCGTTAAGGAAAGCTGTGTATTGCCCAGCGGTGACTTCATACTTGCCTATGTTGTAGTTGTATCCCACAGAGCCGCATATGCGATCAGGGCCGTAACCGCCGCACACACCCGCGCCTGAAAGCTCGCCTGCGTTCCCGGCATCGCCTATGGCAACTGTTTCGATGGTGATGTTCGCTTGAGCGATTCCGCCCAAGCCCAGCAGCGCGATGGCTGCTGTGCAAAGCATTACTTTCTTCATGTTTTCTACCTTCCTTTTTTGTGGTTTGGCTCCAGCGGTTTCTATCGCCCACTTTTTAGCCAAAATATATTGCAATCAAGCAATCACTATCATAATTCATTAATTCTGAGGGTTTGTCAAGGGGTATTTGAAAATATTATTGAAAAACTGGTAATTATACCAGGTTATGCTGTGCCATTGCCCCAGCCATCATTCGACAGGATTATTGGTCTATTGCGGCGTTTCGTTGGCAGGGGATCACAGATCCCAGATGGCCACTTACGGGCGGGATTGCAAATCCCCCCGAACAAGAGTTTCGGGATTTCCGCTGCGCTCAAATCCCGAAATACCTACTCCCTTCCCTTCATCTCCTCCCTTCCCTTCTATTCCCTGTTCCCTGTAACCTGTTCCCTCCCTTCCTTGGCAGCCCTATTGACTGCCGACCGAAATCCGACCTATAATGCGTCTGTAAAAAAATCTGTCTCAAGGAAGCCGATATGAAGATAAAATTTATGGGACATGCGTCATTTCTGATCACCACGGCTGCGGGAACTAAAATTCTCACTGATCCGTTTAATCCTGATCAATATCCAGATAAGCTTTTCTATGGCAAAATCACAGAGATGGTCGATATCGTGACCATCAGCCATGGGCATGGAGACCACGGTGATACCTCAACGCTGCCCGGAAACCCCATGATCATAAAAGGCAATGGTAAGTTTGGCGCTGATGAGGTGGAATTTTTGGGAGTTGAGACTTTCCACGATGCCGCTCACGGCGCTGAGCGTGGCAAGAACACGGAGATCGGGGCGGTGGATGTCATAATGCTGCCTGTCGGCGGATATTACACTATCGACGCCAAACAGGCCCAGAAAGTTGCAGAGCAGTTGGGAGCGAAAATTATCATCCCCATGCATTATCGCAATGAGAAGTGTCTCTTTCCGATATCGGATGTTGACGAGTTCTTGCGAGGCAAAGCTAATGTTAACATCGCGGATGTGTCAGAAATAGAAGTAATAAAGGATAATCTGCCCCAACAACAGCAGATTATTGTGCTCATTCCGGCGCTATAGAGGTTAGCGCTATGTCACCAAAGACGTAAGTGACCATCGACACTTACTTCTACTTATTATGACAGATAACTCTTAAGCGGCCATTTTCGCACGATGCGCCATTTCGGCCACGCAAGATTGCAACACGAATATCATTGTGCGTTTGATTGCATCCTTGAGGCCTAGAACATCATGTAAATTTTCTTCTTTGTCAGCCATATCAACGGCCGCAAGATAAGTGCCGATGAGTTCTTGAGAAGGGATCTTCATATCGCAGACCTTGCTGCAGAATACGCTTAAAGAGGCGTCGAAGTAACCCTGGCTGTTGCCCATATTGCCTGCGCTGAGTCTGATATAATCAGCAATGAGCTCGGCGCGGTAATATTGTTGTTCCGAAGCGGTGAGCATTTCGAATCGACCCGATGTAAGGTCGATACCTTCATGTTGCGCGGCGGATTCGTGCTCGAGCATTTTTGCAATGAGTTCATATGCGTCCAGATGGCTCGGTCTTTGGATTACCGGACTTGCCGCAGCGCTTTTGTTAGTCTTGACTTGGCTTCTTGTTTTTACTTGTGGCACGGTTGTCACCTTCCTAGAGTGAATTATTAACCTGTTCCTGTTTATATTATCGGCTTGGCATTCTGGATACTTAAGTAATATTTGGAGGCATGTTGTGCGAATTCGGTCTATGCATACTCTGCGCCTGGCTCTGGCGCAGCTAAATCTTGCGGTAGGGGATATCGAGGGGAATACGAAAAAGATTATCGAGAGTATTTCCAGCGCTAGAGAGCGGGGCGCTGATATTGTCGCGTTTCCAGAGCTGGCGGTGACCGGATATCCGCCCGAAGACCTTCTCCTGAAACAAGGCTTCGTGGAATCTAACCTGGATGCCATCAACCAGATCGCCGCCGCGACGAGCGGCATCACTGCAATAGTGGGTTTCGTGGATATCGATAAAGATATCTACAACGCCGCTGGGGTTCTCCACAACGGCCGCATGGTAGGGGTGCAGCACAAGTTCTTCCTGCCGAATTATGGCGTTTTTGATGAAAACCGCTACTTCCAGGCGGGTACCAAGGCGCAGGTCTATACTCTCGGTCATACGACTTTCGGCGTTGAAGTGTGCGAAGACGCATGGTATGCTGCCGGGCCGCACACTATGCAGGCGCTTATGGGCGGCGCGGAGCTGATTATTGATATCAATGCCTCGCCGTTCCATGCGGGCAAATGGCGTTATCGCGAACGCATGCTGGGAACCCGCGCAAGCGACAACTCCTGCGCGATTGCGTATGTGAATGCGGTCGGCGGCCAGGACGAGTTGGTTTTCGACGGTCAATCGCTGATTTTTAGCCCCACGGGCGACGTGATCTTTCGATGCAAGGCATTTGAGGAGCAGCTCGCAATTGTGGATGTAGACCTCTCGCTGGTTGGCCACCAGAGGCTTGTTGACCCGAGGCGAAGAAAGGTCAGGCGGGAGATCGCTGGGATGGTCGAAGTTCCTCAGATAAAGCTCGATCCGGTAGAAACCACGGCCAAAAAAGGCGATCTTTCCATATCGTCCGAGCCTCCAGGTGAACTTGAAGAGATTTACGCAGCCCTGGTAACGGGCGCACGGGACTATGTCGAGAAAAACGGCTTCAAGGAAGTGGTTCTGGGTATGAGCGGCGGTATAGATTCCGCTCTCACGGCATGCATTGCGTGCGACGCGCTCGGAGCCGAGCGCGTCAGAGCGCTCATTATGCCGTCCATTTATTCATCGGAAGCAACGCAATCAGATGCCGAAGTTATATCCAAAAATCTGGGAATTCGCTGCGGCTTCATCCCGATTTCTGATGTATTTGATGCGTATAACATATCGCTGGCCGAAGTCTTTCAAGGGACAGAGCCAGGGGTGGCCGAGGAAAATCTACAGGCAAGGATTCGCGGCAACTTCCTGATGGCGCTCTCGAACAAATTCGGCTCGCTGGTCCTCACCACGGGAAATAAGAGCGAAATAGCCTGCGGATACTCGACCCTTTACGGCGATATGGCGGGCGGTTTTGCAGTGATCAAAGATGTGCCGAAAACGCTTGTCTACAGGCTGTCGAATTATCGCAATTCGATCAGCCCGGTGATCCCTGAAAGCATCATCACTCGCCCGCCCTCCGCCGAGCTGAAACCCGACCAAACCGACCAAGACACCCTGCCGCCGTATGATATACTTGACCCAATCATAGAGGCCTACGTGCAGGAAGACCGCAGCGTGCGCGAAATCGTTGCCCTCGGCTTCGATGAAGAAACCGTCCGCCGCATAGTCCGTATGATCGACCGAAATGAATACAAACGCCGCCAAGCTGCGCCAGGCATCAAAATCACCCCGAAGGCTTTTGGAAGAGATAGAAGACTACCGATCACGAATAAGTATAGAGAGTAGCTGAAAGCTGAAAGCGGAAAGCCCGGAATGGAGGGCTTGGTTGCATCGGTAGCCTGCTGCCGATGCCGCCACCGAAGGTGGCGAGTCCTTGTATGCTGCGGAAACGGCTGAAATCTCAGAGTTTTAAATTTAGCACAATCAAGAGTTCCCGCAGCATTCAATTGCGAAGTCAAAGGATATGCCACATTTTGGAGGATCATCAAATGCGAAAGCTGGTTGCTATTGGCGGGGGTGAGATAGGCAGACCCGGCTACCCAATAGAGACAACTGAGATCGACCGAAAAATCATTGCACTTACTGGCAAATCTAAACCGAAAGCAATGTTACTACCTACGGCTAGTGGGGACTCCGATATGTATTTTGACTGTTTTCGAAAGCATTTTGGTGAGGGCCTGGGCTGCAATACAGACGTACTGCATCTGATTAATGCAAAACCTGGCAAGCAGGAAATAGAAGAGAAGATTCTTGGGTCGGATATAGTTTATGTCGGTGGGGGTAATACAGCGCGGATGATGCGTATCTGGCGCCGCTTGGGTGTAGATGAGGTTCTTCGCAATGCGTGGGACAAGGGGATTGTTTTGTCAGGTCTTAGCTCAGGCGCTATATGTTGGTTCCGATTCGGGTGTTCAGATTCCCATAAGTTTTCTGACCCTAATGCGAGCTTGATACGCGTTGGAGGCATGAATCTACACAACGCTGGCCTTTGTCCTCATTACGATGTCGAGTTGGACAGAAGGCCTAAGCTGCACGAGATGATGAAGAAAACACCCGGCGTCGCCATAGCGCTCGATAACTGCTGCGCAGTGGAGATAGTAGACTTGTCATTTCGAGTAATTTGCTCACGGGAGAATGCACATGGTTACCGGGTGTATCGTGCTAAAGGAACAGTGGTAGAGGAAGAGTTGCCCAGCGATGGTAAATATCGGCCATTAACTGATTTACTGAACAACTAGGCTGATACGGTGTCAGGAACAAGTTTCCCGACACACCGAAATCTCAGAATTTCCAATTTAGCACAATAAAAAGTTCCCGCAGCATTCAATTTTTTTGGCAAAAACGGGAGGGCGAGGCTCCCTCCGAGCCTTGTAGCTGCGAAGAGAAATGGCTCAGGGGGACCTTCGCCCTCCCAAGAACAAGCTCTCCACTCTCCACTTTCAGCTCCCCAAAATTACCTTACCCGGCTGCTCTTGCGTTATGTAGATGCTGAGGGCTTTGCCCTGCATGTCGGCTACCAGCCAGGCGCTGCCTACGAAGGTTTTCGTGGCCGTCTCGGTTGCCTGCGTGCAGTGTGGCGCTGCCTTCGTGCTCGGTGGTGCGGGTTTTGGCGCTCGCCGTTTTCGTCCAGCTTGAAGATATGGAAATCGGTTTCCGTCGGGTTGTCGAAGATGATCATAGCCGGTTTGTCTGAAATCTCCGAGCGGATTTCGGATTCTTTATCGGGCGAAATGGGCGTGAGTATCGGTTTCGCGACCTTGCTCACCTGCAATTTGCCCGAATTAGTAAGAATGACCGGTTGCCTGATATAATAATAAAGAAACTCATACGAATAACTGGAGACTTAAAATAATGCTACCTTCGTTGACCATTGACCTGTTGCTCGATCACGCAGCGAAATTTGCCAAACTCGAATCTGCACATCCCGAGCCGGCCCTATATGGTGTCACGGATGGAAAAGCAGTGGGAACGTATTTTGAGGCTAAGTTTAGGATGTATCTGAGCCAAAAATATGACTTTGTTGTAAGTAACGCCGCCAAGGGCATCGATTTTCCGGACCTGCAAATTGATGTTAAAACCACAAGCATTACACAGCCTCAATCATCCTGTCCATACAAGTCTGCGCGCCAGAAGATCTTTGGACTAGGATACTCACTTCTTGTATTCGTCTATGAGAAGACAGACGATGCACAAACACAAACCGGCATCCTAAACATCCAGCACACGATTTTTGTTGATGCAACTAGAACCGCCGATTATCAGATGACGCTGGGGTTGAGGCAGATTCTAGCGAACGGCGCGGATGAAGCGGATATTGTGGCGTTTCTGAATGATCGTTTCCTGCTAGTGGATGATATCGAGGCGCACAATATCGCCGCAGACCTGCTAATCCAAGGGCCACCTGTACAAGGATATCTCACGATATCCAATGCGTTGCAGTGGCGGCTGCAATATGGGAGAGTGATCAGAGAAGCAGGGGCTATCGAAGGAATTTCGAGGTTGCTCTAAGATTATGCTGAATGACAGAAAACAGATCGCAGAATTCGGTGACTTTCAGACGCCGCCACAGCTTGCGGAGGCCGTATGCCGGTTACTTGCAGAATCCATTCCATGCCCGGCCACAATTGTTGAGCCGACATGTGGTGTTGGCAATCTCCTTGTTGCCGCCCTCAAGGCGTTTCCCACCACTAAGCAGGCTTTTGGTGTGGATATTAACCCGGAATATGTAGCGAAGGCTCAGCAACGTGTTGAACTGGAATGCCCGACTGCTGATCTGACACAAGGCGATTTCTTTTCCACCAACTGGAAGCAGTTTCTAATGGATTGTGCTACTCCTATTTTGGTAGTTGGTAATCCGCCTTGGGTCACTAACACACACCTGAGTAAACTTGGCAGCCTGAACTCGCCAGACAAATCCAATGCGGATGGGGTATCTGGTTACGAAGCAATATCTGGAAAGAGCAACTTTGACATTTCTGAGTGGATGCTGATTCGCCTTCTTGATTGGCTCTCAGAGCATAATGCTGTTCTCGCCATGTTGTGCAAAACTTCCGTGGCCAGAAAGGTTCTCGCTTACGCTTGGCGTTCTGGTATTCAGATTCAGTCAGCCAGCATGCATCTGATTGATGCGCAAGCTAGTTTTGGTGTTTCCGTTGATGCATGCCTGCTAGTCTGTGTTCTTGCTCCTGCCAGTAATTGTGATACATGTGTCGTCTATCCAAATTTGTCTAAACACAATAGTGGAAGCAAGATTGGCTACATTGATGGTCAAATAGTCGCAGATGTGGACAGGTATCTTCATTGGCGTAGCTTGTCAGGTCACAGCCCATTTCGCTGGCGGTCTGGCATAAAGCATGATTGTTCGGCAGTTATGGAGCTTAAACCTACATCAACGGGCTACATTAACGGAATGCATGAGCGTGTAGAAATAGAGGACACCTACTTGTTTCCTTTGTTTAAGAGCTCCGATATTGCCAATGACCGAATCGACGCACCGAAGCGTTATCTACTGGTGCCGCAAAGAAGAGTTGGCGATGATACGCATGTTATCAGACAGCTAGCTCCGAAGACGTGGGCCTACCTTGAAAGCCACGGGGTCCAAATGGAGAACCGGCGAAGTACCATATACAAGCATCAGCCGCGGTTTGCCGTATTTGGTGTAGGTGATTATACCTTTGGTCCGTGGAAGGTCGCCGTCTCCGGTCTCTATAAGAGATTGGCATTCCGTATAGTACCATCATTTGAGAGCAAGCCGTCTGTTATGGATGATACCTGCTATTTCTTGGCATGCGATACTGAGGAGGAGGCAAACTTGCTTTTGCATCTGTTATCTTCAGAACCTTCACAGGAGTTTTATAGCTCACTTCTTTTCCGTGATTCAAAACGTCCTATTACTGTTGATCTCTTGCGTCGCTTGGATATCAGAGCTCTGGCTCAAGAACTGGGTTGTGAGGAACGCCTTGCTGAGTTTGTATACCTTAGAGAAGTAAGTGGTAGGTATGGTGCAAAACGCCGTGCGGTTCAGCCAGCTCTTTTTGATTAGGTAAAATAGATGTCCCTTTTTTTATACTGTTAATTGTTAATTGTTTCGGGAAACCCTTTTCCCGAAACCCCTCACTACACAGATAAACCCCCCAATCCAAGTTTCATCCCATTCATTCCCCTCAGTGTCTCAGTGGTTCAGGAGCTTAAAATCTCGCCGCCCACAACATGTGAACGAGATTTAACTGAAATATACCGGAAATTAGGCCAAATATGGGCATTCTCGTTGTCTAGTACATGAGAGGCAAATTATTTTGGCGCAAATAAAGGGGGTGCTCAAGGCATTTTGTTTTGCACTTTTTAGACCCGAATTTCGCTGTTTTGGAAGGAACGAAATCAGCTCAATTCACGCTCAGCGACCATTTCGTTTTGTGGGATAAAACTATTTGCACACAAAAAGACTAAGTTTGATGGCTTATCATGCTGCTCATCCTTCGAGTGGCCTCAGGATGGCGAAGTGTGGCCTCAGGATGGCGAAGTGTGGCCTCAGGATGGCGAAGTGTGGCCTTGGTGCATTGAGCTTATGGGATGGTTCGTTGTATCGGGAAACCCCTTTCCCGATACTGCCCCCTATTTAATAAGAATCCCTCAATGAAAAAGCCTTCACCTTAGACAAAGCCGATGGGCTGACGGCCCCGTCTATTCGCACTATCACCTTTCTTCCCGCAGGAAGATCGAAGTAATTATCCGAGAAGATAACGTCGTGCCTGGGTATCGCCAACCACACAAACCGCGCTGTCTTTTCCGAAGTTACTTCAAGATAAGCGCCGTTTTCGTCTGTTTTGGGTTTCACCATAATCTTAGTTGCAGGCAGATCGAGGTGCTTGCTGGGCACAAACGATGTCATGCCGATGCTGGCGTGCTTGCCATTTACGAGCAGTTCATGAACCAATACCGCCTGCCTGATGTCATCGTCGATGAGGTCGTCGCTGAAATCAAGATCGGCTAAATTCTTGCTTTGCTCGGCGTCAATGATAGTTTTTATCTTGCTCTTTCTGATCACTTTGCCGTCCAGGCGTTCCAGCGACCATCGCACTTCTATCTTCGCAGCTTCGGTCGTGTCGTTGGTCACATGAATCTGCGCGTGAGCGCCTTCTTCGCAGACGGAGAGCATTATCGGCGAGTAGAAACGCTTTGCCGCGTAGTTCAGCGCTTTCCATCTGCCGTAATAATCTATGCTGGACCAACTGCAAACGGGCCAGCAATCGTTAAACTGCCAATACAACGCGCCCATGCACCTGCCGCGGTGGCGTCGCCAGTGTTCCACGCCATAACGCATCGCCTCAGCCTGCAATAATTGGCTGACATAGCACATCATCTCAAAGTTCTTGGGCATTCTAAATGTCTGCGCCAGATAATGCAAAATCAGACCATTTCCGGCGCTGTTTTTCTGATGGCGCTCCATGACATAGCTGGTAATATTCAAATCATCGCCGCCGGCAAAGGCTTTGCAAGTCTCATACGATGGCAATGATTCAAACCCGAACTCGCTCATAAACCTGTGATACTGGGTTCGGTAGGCGGTGAATGGCAACCGACCGTGCCAGACGTCCCAATAGTGTCCATCGCCGCTGCTCTGGTCGTTCGGCTTATCGAAAGGCTGATGCGATGCAGGAGAGCTTGGCCAATACGCAGTTGCGGGATCAAGTTTGTTCACAATCGAGGGTATCAGCTCATGGAAAATCTTGGAATACTGCTTTCGCCGCAGAGCGTTCTTGTCGCCTCCCCAGCGATCCGCCAGGAACCATTCCATTTCGTTGTTCCCGCACCACAGCGCAAGGCACGCATGATCACGCAGGCGAACTATGTTATGCCCCACATCGCGTTCGACATTAGCCAGAAACTCTTTATTGACGGGATACATCGAGCAGGCGAACATAAAATCCTGCCAGATCAGCACGCCGTATTCGTCGCAGAGATCATAGAAAACGTCGTTCTCATAAATACCTCCGCCCCAAACGCGGAGCATGTTCATGTTTGCCTTTGCGGCGCTGGAGATGAGGTGCCGATAATGCTCTTCTGTGACTCGCGCGGGGAACTGGTCTGCCGGAATCCAATCGGCTCCCTTGCAGAAGAGTTTGACGCCGTTTACGATGAAAGTAAAGCTGCGGCCGTGGTTGTCTTTCCTCTGTTCGAGCCTTATGGTGCGCAGGCCTATTCGGCGTTTGAGAGTTCCAAGCGGCCGGTCATCACAAATTATACTCGCTTCCAGGGTATAAAGCGGCTGATCTCCATAGCCGTTTGGCCACCACAACTCGGGTTTATCAATATTGATCGAGCGCTTCGCATTGGCGCCGATGGCCTTGCAGTGTTTCGCCTCGACATGGCCATCCGGGTGTGTGAGCGTTATTTCTATCCCGCAAGACGTGCGCTTATACCTTTCAAGCGTTACCAGCACATCCAGCGCCACGCTTCCGCTGCGCCCATGCTTCTGCTGCACCCGAATATCATCTATTCTCGCGATGCTATATGCAGCGAGCCGAATAGGCTTCCAAATGCCGCTGGTGGGCAGTTTAGGTCCCCAATCCCAACCCCACTGCGAGGGTGACTTGCGCGTGTAGCTTGCGCCCGGCAGCGAATCACCAGGACTGTGCAGCGGGTCCTGTTCCAACAGCGGCTTTACGTAGTTCACAGGCGATTGAAAAGTGATTTTCAGCTCGTTTTGGCCCGGAATCAGCTTTTTGCTCACATCGAAGCGATGCGAGACATACATATTATCCGTTGCCCCAAGAGGTGCGCCATTCAGCGATATCTGGGCGAACGTATCCAACCCCTCGCATTCCAGGAAGATGCGGTTGCCTTTCAAGAGTTCAGGATCAGCCTCAAACGTCCTGCTGTATTCCCAATCGCACTCATGCACCCACGAGACCGCGAACTCGTTATCACCGACAAACGGGTCCTCGATCTTTTTCGCGCGCATCAGGTCCAAATGCACGCTGCCCGGCACATGAGCCTTGAATGCACTCTTAGATCCCACCCGTCTGAGCTTCCAGGCGCCATCGAGAGTTTGAGCAAAAATCACCTATCATCTACCTCTGTAAAAGATTGTTGTCTATGAAATATATCAGGCTAGCAGCCTCCGGATAAAGTCTGCTAATCAGCCGGACTATGCTTCGTGGGCTCCCTTTTCGCCCCGAAGCACGCTTGAGAACCTCACACTTCGGGACGAAAAACAGTCCCGAAGTATATCACTGTGACTTTATCCGCGCCCTGCTAGGCTTTGGCGTAATTATCCTCAAGATATTTATTAATGGCCTCATCGTCATTGGCGATCACCGTGCCATCCTCCGTGACAAGCGTCGGAATCCCAGCCTGACCGGATATTTCGGTCAATTCCTTCCGATCAGCCTTAGCCCGCGGCACATTGATATTTATATAGGTGATCCCGAGCGCGGTCATTTTAGAGCGCACACTAGCGCAATAAGGGCACCATTCAGCCTGATAAAGTTTAAGCATGGCATTTCCTCCTATGTTCGGCGCAATCTCCGATGCGGCCGCCATCACTCTATATAGTGTCTCTTACCCTCAAAATCGGTATAGGTTGCCTTGTCGCCGTCCCAAAAATCCAATGGCACAGGCACTTTTCCGATGCCATCGGGCGAATCAATGACATAGGTCGGGCAGGCAAGACCGGAAAGATTACGGCGCAACCGGGTCATAATCTGTCGCTCAATATACGGTTCCACAATGAAATGCATCGCGCCCGGCACAGGGTCGCATCTGTAAATGTAATACGGCCTCACCCCAATCTCTACAAGCCGAGAAAAGAGCTCATAAAGCGTCTCGTAGTCGTCATTTACACCCTTCAAGAAAACCGACTGAGAATACAGTATCGCCCCGGCGGAAATGAGGTCCTTGATGCTTTTGACGGTCCGATGCGTGATCTCCGTCGGGTGCTCGAAATGAATCCCAACATATACCGGCTGCTCCACCCTCTGAATAGCGCCGAGTTTGCAGCAGCTGATCAACGAAGGGTCGCTGACAGGCGCGCGAGTGCCAATCCGTAAAACCTTAATGGACTCGACTTCCGACAGAGTATTGAGCACATAACCGAACATGCAATTATCCACAATAAACGGGTCGCCGCCGGAAAGAATGACTTCGCTCACTTCAGGATGCCGCGAAAGATACTCGGCCCACATGTTGACTTGTGCGCGATCCACATGCCCCTGCCCGCTGTTTGAAACGAGCCTCCGACGGGTGCAAAACCGGCAATAAGCGGCGCACTCAGCCGTGAGCAGACAAAGTACACGGTTGCCGTATTTGTTGATCATCCCCGGCGCAACTTCATATTCATCTTCATGCAGCGGGTCGCAATTGCCCTGCAAATCCTGAGCCAGTTCTTCTTTGCTAATCTCAAACTGGCGGCGGATAGCTTCTTCATAAACCATCAGAGATTCAATATGATCGGATACCTTTTCAAGCATAATTTCCTCACTTTATCTCTCCGCAAGAGTGCAGAGAATGGCGCTAACCGACACGGCAGGGGACCATCACAGCGTCCGCCATGCCATGTATCAATTTCTTGTTCTTCGGGCAAGCGGTGGCGAGCGCCCCGCCAAGTTTGGCGCCATCATTCTCCACGAAGTAATAAGGGCAAAGCCTCACGCGCGCGCTCATCTCCCGAATATCGTCTGCCGATTCTCCGAAATAATTTACCCCGAAAAGGGCCGTATCATGAAACGGCTGCAGCACATACGGCGCATTATCAAAACTTGCCAACGCCATTTCCACCGCCTGCGCCCATTCCACCTCCGGCATATCGTGACCGACCTTGACCCCCCTCGCGCCCCAGGCGAGCGGCGAAAACCCCGATGGTTTCAATACCAACGCGCGCTCTTTTTGTGTGGCCGATGCAATCTCTCGCCAGTCCCTGATGGGGTTTCCCCGCCACCGGAACCCCGAAATCTGGGCATGCGGCGGCACGGGGCGATTGTCCATGATCCAGGTCGGCGCGGTTGTTGAGATCAGCAGCGCATAGTTTTCCTGGCCTAATGCCTGAAGCCAATATGCCCTCAGCACATCACTGTGAAGCATAGCCAGCAACATTTTCTCCTCTAGGAAATGCTTATACGGCGGGGTTACCACCACCTGCTTCTTTTTCGCTGCATACGCAAATAGTTCGGCCTTTGGAATATTGAGCAGATCGAAAAGCTCGAAAAACCGATATAAAACGTCCACCCGCAGCCGCTCACCCCCAGGTTCGATGAACAGGCCGTCCTCGGTGAACAACACTTCTTTGGGCCGAACAGTATACGCCCGCAGCCCAACCTCGCGCAGCTCGCGTGCAATATATGTCATCTCAGGCAGATAATCCACGGATTCGTCCGAGACAACAATCGCGCAAACGGGCTCATCCGCAGCCGATGAACTCCTAAGCATCCCCGCGAAACCGTCCCGAATCCCCCTTTTGGACCCGATCAACTCCCAGCCAGCGTCTTCATAAGCGGCGGAAAGGCAATCCAAATGACCGAACCCACCGGGCACGCTGTCTAGTTCAGTGATCACAAATCCGTCGCTTGTCATAAGAATATCAGGGCGAATAATGCCTGGCAGCGCCCGCCGCTGATATTTCATAGCGGCATGGCGCAGCAGATCATCGCCTTTGCCAATATCAAGGCAGCTGTTCACCCATGCTTGGTGAGCTTTGAGGTAGAGGTCGTTGAAAGCCTTATAAAACGTCAGCAGCGCCTCGCCCAGCTTATCCAACTGCTCGGCCTGCGCCTGGCTGAGGCAAAATGGCTCGGCCCCCAAGAGATGCGAGCGCTGACCATCCGGCTCGCCTGGGATACGCCACAGACCGGCTGCGTTTATGCGCTTTTGCAGTGCTTTATATGTGGATCGGCTGCCGCAATCCATCGCCGATCCCTGATTATCGTCCAATATTATTTCCTCGAATCAAGCGGACTTTCTTTTCATGCTCTACTTTATCACAAATACCCCACTTAATCCACTGGCTCAATGGGGAAATTTGTGGATGAACCCTATTGCTTATACGCACATATACAGTTCTAAAAAACTAAACTTGCGAGCACGCAAATAATAAATGCGACTGTTTTAGAGCAAACTGGTTGACTTTCCGAAAATCAGTGCTATACTGCGTACAAGTCCCAGCAATATCAGGATTGCCAGGGGCTTTTTGTCTATCACAACACTTTGAATGACTCCAAAGAGAGTCGGAATGGAAGAAAAGATCAAGAAAGTATTTCAAGTAACAGCAGCCATCGCGCTGCTGAGCCTGGGTGGTATTGCTCATGCGGGGACGTGGAGAACTGTGGCTGGACTTGGTGCGACGGAGACCATGCCCTTAGGCATCTCCGGTAACAATATTGTCGGAGTCTACAGCGTCAGTGGTCGCGACCACGGCTTCGTATGCAACGGTTTAGCCTGGAAGACGGTGGACAAGCCAGAGACGGACCTTACCCACGCCTATGGCATCGACGGTAACAATATTGTCGGACTATACCGTGACTGGACTATGGCTACCCACGGCTTTTTGTATGATGGTGCTACCTGGACGACGCTGGACAAGCCTGGAGCGACGAGCACATACGCCGAGGACATCGATGGTAACAATATTGTCGGAGCCTATTACAACAGCGGGTACCACGGCTTTTTGTATGACGGTGCTACCTGGACGACGCTGGACAAGCCAGGAGCGACGAGCACATATGCCTTGGACATTTCCGGTAACAATATTGTCGGCAACTACGTCACCGGAGGTGGTGTGAGCCACGGTTTTGTGTATGACGGTGCTACCTGGATGATGCTGGATGCACCTGGAGCGACGAGCACCCACGCCACAGGCATCGACGATAACAATATTGTCGGCTACTACTATAACAGTGGGTACCACAGTTTTGTGTATGACGGTGCTACCTGGATGACGCTGGATGCACCCGGAGCGTATAGCACCTTCGCTACAGGTATCGACGGTAACAATATTGTCGGCTACTCCTGGAACGAGGAGGAAGGCTATCAGGGTTTCGTTTATGATATGACTCCCGTCCCTGAGCCGTCATCAATCATCGTTTTGCTTGGCGGCTTGGCAGGACTTATCGGCATAAGAAGGCGCAGGGCGTAATTGCTTATCTCTCTTATACAGGGGCTCGGTTGGAATTGTCAGCCGAGCCCTGCAGACATGGATTCAGACGCTTCGCAAGTAATCGCGCTCCTGTTTTATATCGAAGAACAGACGCTCTACCCACACAAAAGCTCATCGTTCCAATCCACTTAAAATTTCTCATTGGAGGGGTTTTATTGTCCATAATAAGCGGAACAATATAATAAATCTCATGCGTATTAATCAACAGGGCTTGCTATGAGAGCGATTTTGCCCGATAATGTTCGTGTTGGAGGATTGTGCCTTGATCAAAGCAGATTTAATTAGAGAGTTAGAAAAGACAAAAGAAAAACTAATCAGAGCTTTGCGCAGAGCTGAAGGGCTCAAGCAAAAGAGCGCAGTTCTGGGGACTCAATATGTCGATTCACACGAACGCGAAAAACATTCCAACGAGCTTGTGATGATGCTCTTGGAGCGGCAGCGAGAGCTAAATGTGATGCTCAACCGCTCGAATATCATGCTCAACCGCGCGCATGAAGCCATGGCGCTGACCTCAGTGGAGTTCAACGAGATAGCAAAAGCGCTGCCGGAGCCGAAAAAGGCGGAATGGTCTGATAGAATCTCCAAGATTAACGACCTTTTCAAGCAGAGCGGCATCCAGGACGGGGATGTTCTCGGGCTCGAAGGCTCTGAGCCGCCTTCGCTCAACACAGATGAGATGACACGCGAGAGCCAGGAAGCATTCGGGCGAAAAGATTCCATCTGGAGCAGCAAAGAAGCGCATGAGCCGTCCAGCGTGGAATCCGAACTATTGCCCGAATATCATTCCACGGTGGAAAACCATGAATCAGAGATAATCCAGGAGCTTGAACCGGTAATGGCGGGAGAATCAGACACTCAAAGCAAACCCGCGTCCGTGCGAAAGCCCTGGTGGCATCGGGTATCTTCCGAATAGCTGGCGCCTACTTTTTCGGTTTTTTGTCCTTTTCTGAGGGGATAACCAGCGTAATTTCGCCGGGCTTGACCCATCCCAGCTCGCGAGCCGCCTGCGCGGCCCCTTCGGGGGTCTGAAGATACTTGATTCGGCGCTCAAGAGCGGCGTTTTCCGCCCGGTAAGCATCAACCTGATTCTGGAGCTTCTGCGTGGCCTGTATCTCTCTATCATAGAATACGAAAGGCCGCGATATCCTGCCAATTAAAAACACAACAGCCACAATCACACATGAATACAAGAACAACGGAAGAATCGTCTTACGCCAGACAGAGCGCTTTCGGCGACGCCGCACGGGGCGCAAGCGCTCACGCGTGGTTGCATGTGATTCGGGTCGGGTTGCAGGTTCATAGGTAGAACCGCTCTTACTGAGGTACGCTTCCTTTCGCATTTCTTTGCTCCATTATATGTGGCGATCAAGCTGCTTGTGTCGATTATCATACCCCATCATTATGCCTGTGTCAATCGAACGTTTATTCGGTAAGAGCTCACTCTTGATGAGTACAATGTGAGCATGCTGAGCTCCGTCGAAGCACGCGGCAGGGAAATTACATTTGATTAGACTTATCCGCACCCTTCGACGGAGCTCAGGATGCTAACGTTGTACACACTATTTGTGAACTCTTACTTTATTCGTATTTGACAGATTGCCGCCGCTATACTACGATAATCACGTATCTAACACATAAACCGGACAATTCTGATTTATGGTATGATGGTATTATTCTGGAGGTATATAGATTGAACGATAAACCCATAGCGGTAATCCGCAGAGACATAATGGCCAGCACAGGCCCCAGCATCTATGGCATCAAGCGCTCGGATAAGGTGAAATCGCCCAAGAGCGAGCTTTTCACATTCTTGGGTGTTTGCGATGGCATAGCCCACGTAGAGCGCGAAGACAAAACCAAAGGCGAACCGTTCATGGAGATTGAAACAGAGGATTTTGAGGATTGGCAGAAGGTGCGGTAGGGCTGATAGTCCGATAGTCCGATGGTTTGATGGCGGGAAGGGAATGGTGATGCTGCCGGTTTTTCGGGATTTGAGCGCAGCGGAAATCCCGAAACTAACCTACCGCTGCATACTCCTGAATTCCCAAGGCGGAGTCGGGTTTTTGTCAGACCAGAGTCCGCGTCTGGCTGCGCGGGCCTGCTTTTCGAGGCTCGCCAACTGCGTTTCGTAAGGCGCATACTCCGAATACCACCAGGCCATCCCCGCGCGCACGAGTTCTTCGTTCAAAGCGCGGCCATCCGAAGTGGTGACCCATCCCACACTGCGGCCGTAGCGGTCGGTATCGCGAACATCGACATTCACATCTTCGCCGAAGACCATCTCACTGGTAAACTTCTTGGCAGCCGAGCCGAAAGCCTGCTTTTTCTCAGGGCAATCTATGCCAAACAGACGCACCTTAACTTCGCTGTTAGCGTATAGCACCCGAATGGTGTCTCCATCGGAAACAGCCACACACTTACCTGAAATAGAGCCTTTAGGCGATGCGCTTTGGCGCACGTTTCGCGGCCCAATTCCGCCCCTGCTGTAAATCAGGGCGACTACTAATATGATAATCGGCAGAATGATGTTTTTCGATCTGCTTCTGGACATTTAGTTTACTCCGTGGAGGTCATGCCTCACATGCTCCTTCGCGAATTGATTGCAGAATTACTCCTATTGAGTGTGATTAAGGCCTTTTCGTCAGGTTTTGGGGCTTTTTTGCTTTGATCCTGACAAAACTGCCTCCAAAAGCGGCACCAGGTTGGAGACTCTCCGCGCCTGCACCACGCATTTCCAAACGGACTCGGCCTTTTTCCAACCGCCTGCATAAGCAATATGTCTGAGGCGATCTGGCAGAGTATCCTTTGTGAACGCGCCTTTGAAAATTGAGCTCCATCTGTAGAAATCCTGATAAGCCTGCCAATAACCTTTTTCCAGCTTTTCAGGGCTTACTTGCGTTGGGCTGTAAACCACATGGCGGGTGTCGTAGATGTCCCAGTTGTTGGATGTTATGCGGCCCTCGCCCGAAAGCCTCTCGTGCAGCGCCGTGCCAGGATAAGGGGTTAAAATATGAAAAGTGGCCGTTTCCATACCCTGGCGCACCGCCCAATCCACCGTGCGCGCGGGGGTATGCTCATCGTCATCATCCATCCCAAATACAAAACTACCGTTGATCATTATCCCAAGCGAATGTAGGCGCTTAATGGCGGCGTTGTAGTCGCGGTCGAGGTTCTGGTACTTGCCCTGGTCTCTGAGATTGGTTGTGCTTAGAGTTTCGAATCCGACAAACAAGCTGCGCAGCCCGCTCTGGGCCGCGCTTTCCAAAAGCCCCGGATCGAACGCCGACTGCACCGTACCTGCAGCCTGCCAAACTCGTCCCATACCTTTCATTCCGTCGAAGAGCGCTCGGGCGAAATTGGTGTCGGAGAATATGTTGTCATCCAGAAAGTATAGATGCTTACCCGGCAGGCTTTCGATCTGCGCCAGGGCGTCGTCCACAGTCTGGGTGTAGAAAGAATTCCCTCCCTTGAAAAACGCCTCTTTGTAGCAGAAATCGCACCTGTGTGGGCATCCCCGCGATACCACCAGCGAATTCGGCACCAGATAAAGATGCCGCTTGATAAGGTCTCGGCGGGCGAGCGGCTGTCCTTGGAGAGTTCGCACGGTTGAATTGTAGACCTTTTGGGGGTTACCGGCGCGAAAATCAGCAAGAAACACGGGCCATGTGTCTTCACCGGGGCCTGTGCAGATGCTGTCCGCATGCGCCGCAGCCTCATCGGGCATAGATGTTACGTGCAACCCGCCCATAACCACATAGGCTCCCCTGGCGCGGTAATGATCGGCAATTGCATAAGATCGATAGGCGGATGTAATGTACACCTCCAGCACGACAAGATCGGGCTCGTCGCTCAGATCCAGCGTCTCCACGTGTTCGTCCTGAATTTCAATCTCGTCATCGTCTCTCAGATAGCCCGCAAGGGTTGCCAGACCCAAAGGTGGAAATAGAGAATACTTGATCGGTCTCCAATAGGGGCTCCTTGCCTCCGTGAGCGCGGGTAGAATCATCTTTACTTTCATGGTCGTCCTCCTCAAGTCCGGCAGGACCAAAGTTCAATCTGCCTGATAATGCTTTGTTATATAAAGTGCTTTATTAAATATACGACTTTGGCGAGTGCTTTGTTCCGTCAGCACATTATTATTTTTGCAATTCGTAATTGCTTCCGGACTCTCCACTAGCCGCTTTCCACTTTTTTGGGTATCTCGCAGAGGAATCGCGAGTTCTGAACGCTAAAACATATTTGCGGTAAAAAGAGCGAGGAGCAGCCAGTTAGGTGCAAGGTGAAGAAGATTCTTTAGTATGGGACCACCCTGTCCCCCCAAAAGGCGTTGCAAAGGCGATTAAGCTTTCTTATGCGCAGTCGATTCTGTGCGCATTCTATGGCATCGGCGGCGGGATAGTGATGGCCTACATGATCAAGCTGGGGGCTAGCGATGAGCAAATAGGCCTGCTCTCCACCTTGCCGATGTATGCCGTATTCGTGCAGCTCCTGGCGGCTGTGATGGTCGAAAAGGGCGCATGTCGGAAGAGAATGACAGTTATCGGCTCGCTTTCCGGAGTATTCTGTTGGGGGCTTGTAATTGCTCTGCCATTTCTCCTCAAACACACGTCAGCCAGCACGAAAGTTACTGGCCTTATAGCTGTATTTACTCTCATCAGCGTATTCGGGCATTTGGCGAATAACGCGCGCGCAAGCTGGATAGGCGACCTCATCCCATCACATAAGCTGGGCTCGTTTTTCGGCAGGCTCGCACTATATGGCGGGTTAATTGCCGCAATTCTAGCAATCATCCAGGGCCGATTTTTAGACTACATGAAAGGCGCGGGGATTTCGGCTTTTGGTTGGATTTTCGCATTTGCAATGGTGTTTGGCGTGGCGAATGCGATTCTTTATATTCCTCAACCTGATGTAAAATCGGTAAAGCACGATCTAAGCCTGCTGGGGCTGGTTAGCCAAACGCTCAGAAACCGTTCTCTGATGGCTTTTGTGGCGTTTGCGGCGTTTTGGAATATGCAGAGTATCGCCTGGCCATTCTACGCGCCCTATTTGTTGCGTGGTGTCGGGCTCTCCTACACCACATTTAGCATGTTGGGAACAATTCAAGGGATAATCATACTGATATCTTCGCCATATTGGGGACGCATGGTCAACAAACATGGCTGCCGGCCGGTTATCATCTTTTGCGCCCTGATCACAGCGCCAATGGCGAGCGCATGGATCTGGATTTCAACTCCGCATTCAGCATATATCGGGGTACCCATCGTGAATGTCCTAACCGGTTTTGCGAATGGCGGAATAGGGGTTGCAATCAGCACGATCATCTACAAAGTGACAACCCAAGCCGGGCGCTCTGTGCAAATGGCTATCTATTCAGTGGTCATTACTTTATTAATCGCGCCAATGCCTGTGCTGGGCGGCCATTTGCCGGGCTGGTTGAAATCACTCGGCCTCCACGTTGACCTCCGCTGCACTTTCTACATAAGCCAGCTATTTTGCATAGCTGCAATTGCAGCAGCATGCAAGGTTAAGGAACCGGGTTCTTCCTTGACAGCCGAAATGGTCTGCAAACTCATCAAAACTGCAATAAAGCGGCGGGGAAAGGCAACTGGAAACTTGTGCTAATCCATTTCCTGAAACAGAGGCGCGAATCGGTCTGCATATTGAGACTCGATCGCCGAGAAAGCGAGGTAGAACGACAGCGTCCAAAGCGCCACAATTGCTTCTTCTGAGGGCATTTCCAGAATTTGCGCGAAGAAATCCCGAATTACTTCCTCATAAGAAGAACATGGCTCATCCAAAATGATCCTGCTGGAGATTGCATCCGGCAGAAGATCACCATCCATTTGATCCAGGAACTCTCGGACGTTCGCAGGGGTGGCGTGCTCAAGCCTCGCGCCAAACTCTGCATTTACAAGCTTCCTGAACGCAGCGAGTTTCATAGCTCATTTACCTCTTGAGTTCTTCCCACCATGTATCAATGTAACCGGAACTCGAGATAATGTCAATGGGTAATTGGAGAAGGCTTTATTTTAGACACTCGAATCTGCGATAAAAGCTCATAAACATCGGCCTTAGCGCCAATATCCGCGCCATTACTCATAGCGGTTGCAGCGCCGGCAGCGCAGCCAAGTTTGAGAGCTTCATCAACGCCTGCCCCGTTTTCCAGGGCGCACAGCACTCCCGCGATCATTGAATCGCCTGACCCTATCGTGCTGACCACCTTCACCTCTGGCGGTTGGGCATAATATATTATTCCATCTTGGCAGGCCATCGCGCCCTGTTTACCAAGGGAAATAACAACCAGTTCTATACCGCGTTCCCCCAGGGTGAGCGCCGCGCGAGCTACATCTGACTTGGACACGAACTCAACTCCCAGCAGCCGCTCCACTTCTTCGCGATTCGGCTTGATCATGTATGGCTTAGCCTTAAGGCCTTCAACCAACGCCAGCCCGTCGGCATCCAATATCGATTTTGCTCCGCCAGCGCTGGCAATGTCTATCAAAACTCTGTAGATGTCATCGTTAATCCCAGGCGGCACACTGCCGCCAAAGACCACATAGCTGCTCTCGCGTGAGACGTTTTTTGCAAGTTCAAGCAAGTCCACAAGCTCTTTGTGCTCAATTGGACCGCCGCGCTCATTGAACGTGGTAGGCGGCGCTCCGGTGGATTCTTCCACGCAGACACACGAGCGGGTGTTTGTTTTAGTGGTAATTGCCTCAAGGCAGATGCCTTCATTTTTAAGCACGCTTGCCACAAAGTCGCCGGATTTGCCGCCAAGCATCGCAACCACAGTGGTCTCAACGCCAAGCCTTCTAAGCATTCGCGCACAATTGATCCCCTTGCCGCCGGCATCCATCTCTACATTAGTGACCCGATTGGTGTCATTTGGAATCAGTTTGGAGATATAGATAGTCTTATCAATCGATGGGTTGAGTGTTACGGTAGTTATCATATTGGCAAAGCGCTTTCAGCAATCAGCCATCAGCTTTGCAGCAGCCGATGACATAGCGATGAGTTACGCCAAATCCCCCCAGACATTATGCCTGGAGGGATAAATGGTCGTTTTGATTTACTTAATGGAGGCGCGCACTTCATCGAGATGACCGGCGGAGCCCAAGAGCACGTTTCGGCTGGCGATGAACTTTGCATACTCGTCCATGAAGACTATGCCAATCGGTCTGAAGTCGAATACTTCGGGCTTGTCGCGGAAGAACTCGCGATGAACGCGGGTCCACACCAAGCGGCCATCTGTATCAATATTGATCTTGCACACGCCAAGCTTGGCGGCAGGCAGATATTGATTGGCATCTACGCCCTTGGCGCCCTTGAGCGCGCCGCCGGCAGCATTGATTCTCTCAACTTCGTCCTGCGGAACCGAGGAAGAACCGTGCATAACCAGCGGGTAGCCCGGCTTGAGCTTCTGGATAGCTTCAACAACTTCAAAGTGCAGTCCCTGGCTTCCAGCGAACTTGAAAGCGCCATGGCTGGTACCGATTGCGCAAGCTAGGCTGTCGCATCCGGTGCGCTCAATGAACTCGGCGGCCTGTATTGGATCGGTCAAGTGAGCCTTATCTTCAGAAACCTGAATATCTTCTTCAACGCCGCCCAGTTGGCCAAGCTCAGCTTCAACGCTGATGCCCTTGGCATGAGCAGCATCCACAACGCGCTTGGTGGTGGCGATGTTGCCTTCAAAATCTTCATGGCTGGCATCAATCATAACCGATGAATAGAAGCCGGACTTGATGCAGTCGTAGCAGGCGGCTTCGTCGCCATGATCAAGATGCACGGCAAAGACGGCGTCCGGGAAAATCTGGTCAGCAGCGCGGATCATAGACTCAAGCATCAACTTGTTTGTATAGTTGCGTGCGCCCTTGGAAATCTGAATGATGAACGGGGCCTTGGAGTCCAGACAGCCGCGGAACAAGCCCATGGTCTGCTCGGCATTGTTGATGTTGTAAGCGCCGATAGCATACTTGCCATAGGCCTGCTCAAAGAGTTGATTGGTAGTGATGATCATTTGGTGTTGCTCCTTATATAGTATTAAACTAAAAGGCCAAAAAGTTTGGAAGCCGCATAAATGCGTAGCCATAGCCTTTTGACCTTCAGGTCTTCCAAATCTCAGATATTATTTTTGTGCTACGCTGGCTCGATCAGACCGTAATTTCCGTCATCTCGCTTGTAAACGACATTCACATCCTCGGTCTGTGAGTTTCGGAACACGAAGAATGTGTGATGCAGCAGTTCCATTTTTTGTGCTGCTTCTTCGGGGGTCATCGGCTTCATAGCAAAGCGCTTGGTTCTCACCACGCTAGGCTCTTCATCGATTTCGCCCTCTTCGCCTTCCTCCCCAAAAGCTTCAGTTCTGATGCTGTTTTTGATGAGCGTTTTTGCCTTAGGGCCTTCATGGATGGTCTTACCGTGAAGTTTGCCCTTGAACTTCGTAATTCTCGATTCCAGCTTTTCAACTACCTTGTCGATAGACTCATACATATCGGTAACGCGTCGCTCTTCAGCGCGAAGCGTAATGCCGTCGCCCTCAAGCTGAACTTCAACAACGTGCATCCCACGCTGCACGCTAAGCGTAACGACTGCTTCTTTCAGATCGTGAAAGTGTTTCTCGAGCTTCTGCAGCTTCTTGTCCGCGTAGCTGCTAAGGGCCTCAGTAACTTCAAAATGTTTGCCCTTCTCTTCGTGAGAATACACGTACAAACCAGCATCCTGAGCTCCGTCGAAGGGCGCGGTCAAGTTTAGTTACATGTTTCTTCGCAGCCGCATACTTCGACGGAGCTCAGCATGCTCACATTGTATTCATCAAGAGTGAGCTGTCAACGCGAAACGGTTACAACGGCCCAGCATGCCATTCCTTCGCTTCGACCTATGTAGCCGAGCTTCTCAGTCGTAGTGGCTTTAATGCTGACTCGGCTCACGTCAACACCCAGACACGCGGCGATGCCGCTGATCATGTCTGGAACGTATTTAGCGATCTTGGGTCTTTCAGCCGCGAGGGTGGCGTCCACATTCACTATCCGCCAGCCGTCCGTTGCTAGAATATCGGCCACATGTTTGAGTAATGTGAGGCTGGATATGCCTTTATATTTGGGGTCGGTGTCGGGGAAGCGCCTGCCGATGTCGCCCATCGCCGCCGCTCCCAAACATGCGTCCGCTATCGCGTGGAGCATCACATCCGCGTCCGAATGCCCCAACAAGCCCAGCTCGTAAGGTATTTCGACCCCACCCAAGATGAGTCTTCGGCCTTCCACGAGCGTATGCACGTCGAAGCCCATTCCGGTTCTGGTCTCACCGCCGCCGAGCTTCATAATGGCAAGCTCCAGGTCGGCTTGGGTTGTAATTTTGATGTTGTCATAAGATCCTGGCACAATACTGACTTTATGCCCCATTCTTTCTACAAGCGCCGCATCATCAGTAGCATAAAAGTTATCAGCAAACGCCAATTGGAATGCACGGCGAATGAGGTCGGTCTGAAATGTCTGCGGGGTCTGCACGGCGTAGAGGTTCGATCTATCGACAGTGCTTTCCACGATCAAATCAGGTGCGTCGGGGAACAGATTTCCCCGACGATCGAGATTTCCCCGACGATCAAGTAGATCAGGTGCGGCGGATTTGATGGTGTCGACGACCGGCACCGCAGCTATACATGCTCCCGTATTTCTTGCTTCATCGATTGAGCGCTCGATGATTTCGCAGGTCACCATCGGTCTGACGGCATCGTGTATTGCCACCACATCTCCGGTGACCATCTCAAGGCCCCGGCTCACGGAATCCTGGCGGTGGTTTCCACCCGGCACTATATGGCGCACCTTTTGAAAACCGAAGCGGCCAACCAAATCGCCAGCCGCTTCGAGTTCTTGCCGGCCTATTACCAGCACTATTTCGTTGACGGCTTCGCAAGCCTCGAATACGGATATGGTATGGGCAAGAATCGGCTTCCCCGCAATAGTGGAGAAGACTTTGTTTGAGCCCTTACCGAATCTTTTTCCTTGGCCTGCCGCCGGAATAAGAGCGGATGCTATCCTCAAAGCTCTCGTTTTCCTGTTCTGCATCGTCTTTGATCTTTCCGAAGATCATTTTGCCCTGCACGGTCTGCAAAACACTGGTTACGCAGACCAATAGCGACTCGCCAATGAGCCGTCTGGCGCCCTCTACAACGATCATCGTGCCATCGTCCAGGTAACCGATGCCCTGTTCTTTTTCTTTGCCTTCGCGAATGATTATAACCCGCATCTCTTCGCCCGGCAGCACAACCGGCTTCAGGGCGTTTGCGAGTTCGTTTATATTCATCACTTCCACTCCCTGCAGCTCCGCCACGCGGTTCAGGTTGTAGTCGTTTGTAACGATTATGCCGATGACCTCTCGCGCAACCCTAACGAGCCGCGCATCCACTTCTTCGTCGGAAGAGTCCGCCTCGAACTCCGGAATAATAAGTTCCATTTCTTTCTGCATCTGGTTGAGAATATCCAGGCCTCGCCTGCCCCGCGCGCGCTTGAGCGAATCGCTGGAATCGGCTATCTGCTGAAGCTCTTCCAATATGAACTTCGGCACATAAATTGGTCCCTCAACAAAACCGGCCTTAGCAATGTCCGCTATGCGGCCATCTATGATAACGTTGGTGTCGAGGATCTTGGGACGGCTAGCCGATTTGTAGTCCCCTTTCATTGAAGGCATTGAACCAGGGAAGTAAAAGCGCACCTGTTCTTTAAGGCTATCTGCCGCTGCCACAGAAATGTAGCAGAGCAAAACAGCCAGTATTATATTCACCCACCACATATACAGCGGAATCTTGAGAATACTCACTATCAGAGCGGTAAGCAACAGACCTACCAAAAGCCCCACAACCACTGCGATCTTATCTTGCGCGGCCATGCTCTCTAATTTCAAACGTGTCTTTGCTGCCTGAACATACGCAATGCGCTCGGCCATAAAGCCGAACAGCGCACCCAGAATAATGAAGCCGACGTAGAGGGTCGCCTGCTCATTTGAGTTCAGAGGTGTTTGATTAATGGGGATTATTCCAAATAGGTTATGATCTTTAGCTTTTATTAAATTAAGCAGAGACGAAACATACGCGTTTCCTGCCACGCCGCCCAGAATCGCGAATACCAGGGTGAATAGCGGCCTTACCTTTTTGCTACTAAAAGCCATCTAGTATCACCCCCTTTCTATTATGAATTAAGAAAAATGATTTATAAATTATGCGTTCCGCAACAAGACAATAAATTCCTTTATTTGATGCTTCGGGATGCTTTTTATCCCGAAGCAAGGCTGATTATCGGTCTATCTCACCCAGCACTATGTCCAGACTTCCCAAAATCGCGACTATGTCTGCTATTTTCCAGTTGGCGCACATCGCATTGAGCGCACCCAGGTTGATAAATGACGGCGCGCGCCATTTCAGGCGATACGGTTTGTCGGCGCCGTCACTTACAAGATATACCCCAAGATCGCCCCTGGCAGACTCTATATGATGATAAACCTCGCCCTCGGGCAACTTGAGCCTTGCCGGCAGCTTGCATTTGAGCTCACCCTCAGGCATCATATCCAGCGCCTGCTCAACCATGTTAAGGCTCTGGCGAATTTCTGCGCACCTGCACAGGAACCGCGCCTGCACATCGCCCTCGGTTCGCGTGATCACTTTCCAATCCAGCTTGTCATAAACAGAATATGGATCGACCTTGCGCACATCATAAGCTGTTCCCGAACCACGCAAGTTCGGGCCGCTGAGCGAATAGTTTACCGCGTCTTCGGGTGATATATACCCGACATTGCGGGTTCGCGCGATAAATATTTGGTTGCCGGTGAGCAAATCATCGTATTCAGGCAGCTTTTCGCGCTGCTTTTTGATGTAAGCTTTCACTTTTGCGTGAAAACCGGCGGGCAAGTCTCGCGATACTCCTCCCGGCCTGAAATAGTTATAAGTAAGCCTTGCGCCGCAGACCATTTCGAATATATCAAGGATGTCTTCGCGTTCGCGGATACAATAAAGGAACGGGGTGGTCGCGCCGAGGTCCAAGCCAAATGCCCCAAAGAAGATGAGATGGCTCGCAATTCGCTGTAACTCCGCCATTATCACGCGGATATACTCAGCGCGCTCAGGCACTTCAATGTTGCCGAGCTTTTCGATAGCGCCGACATACGCCTGGTTTTGGAGCATAGATGCGATGTAATCCAGCCTGTCCGTGATGGGCATAAACTGCAGATAAGTCCTCATCTCAGCCAATTTCTCGATGCCGCGGTGCAGATAACCCATATCCGGGTCGCAATCTACAACCACCTCGCCATCAATTTTTAGAGCAAGACGAAGCACGCCGTGTGTGCTGGGGTGCTGCGGGCCCATATTCAGTTCTAAAACATCGGTTCTAATCCGGGATGACATAATCTTTCCTCAATGGGTGACCTTCCCAATCCTCCGGCAGCAGAATGCGCCGCAGGTCGGGGTGACCCTTAAAAACGACCCCCATCAGGTCGAATACTTCTCTTTCTTGATAATTTGCGCCCTTCCAGACGGATACCACAGAGTCCACCTCGGGCTTATTGGCGTCTAAATCTACTCGCAGCGCAATTTTCGTATTCGAAACGAGAGCGGTAAGCTGGTAAACGACTTCAATCCTATCTTTCCAGTCGATAGCCGTCACATCCGCAAGATAATCGAAGCCGTGAGCCGACTTCAACATCTCGCAAACACCCAACAGCGCCCCAGCGTCGATCTTGATATTGAGCACCCCGAAATTGTCGCGGCTATCTATAACCGCCTCCGGGAATGCGTCTCTTATTGCTTTTTCTATTAGTTCAGACATTGTTTTAAGTCCTCAGTCGACGGTCGACAGTCAACAGTCATTATCATCTGCGCCGCTTTGTCCATTCAAGGCAGCCATAAGCATCCAAAAGTATCCAGCCGAAACCGATTACGATAAGTGTCAAACCGGGTGTAATTGACATTCCCTTTGTGGCAAATCCTATCGCCATCAGAGCGAATCCGACTGTAAACACAAAGAAACTAGACCTGCCAGTGCGATCTTCCTTCTTCAGAAATATCAGGAGTGACGCAAGGGATAGAAAAGCTACGCAGATTACGTTTGCTAACATCTATGTGATTCCTCTCTCAGATTCGGACATTCATGGGCATTACCTCTATTTTGCATCAGGTGGTAACAAAGGTTCTATCAATGCTACAAGAGCCGGAATATCCTCTTGGATTGTTTCCCAAACCTTTTGAGCATCAATTCGAAAATACTCATGAATTAGACGGTTCCGCATACCGATCATGCCAGCCCAGGGAATATCAGCGTGGGCATCGCGTGTCTCCTGTGAAACTCGACGCGCCGCTTCGCCAATAATCTCTAGCATTCGCATTATAGCATTCTGGACAATTTCGTCACTGTCAAACTCTGCTTGCGATAGGCCGTCAGAATATTTCAACACCTTTCGCGATGAGATGATAATATCTAGCAGATATGCATCATCACGCCACATAAACTTGCTCCAGATTACTCAGAATATGCTTTCGCCGAATATAATTTTCGCTTTGCTCAACAGCCTTTCGCTCAACAAGATCAATCTTGCGGCCCAATAGCTCACTAAGTTCGTTTTCCATTCGCACCATATCAAAAAGGCTAAGCTTAGCGCTGGGCTCGAATTTCACGAGCACATCCACGTCGCTCTGCGGCCCGAAATCGTCTCGTAACACAGAGCCAAACAGAGAAAACTCCACTATTGCCTGTCTCTTGCAAAACTCCGCTATTTTCTCATTATCAAACTGGATTCGGGCGCTCATTAGTTCTATACTCCACTATTTAAGCCGCAACGTCTACCGCCAAACAACCTTCGACCGCCTCGTAAACATTCTGAAGAAGTTCCTCAAAAGTATCACCCTGAGTCGCGCAGCCCGGAATAGCCGGAACTTCAGCCCAGAACCCGCCGGTCTTTTCTTCGTGTATCACAACTTTAAGCTTCACGGTTGATCCCCAATTCAGAACTCATAATTCATAACTCAAAACTATTTCTTCGCGTGCTTCTCTTTGACTTCTTCGCGCATCTTCTCCTTTAGCTGCTGCACAGCAAACATCAGAGCTTCGGGGCGGGGCGGGCAGCCTGGGACGTAGACGTCTACCGGGATGATCTTGTCGACCCCCTTCAGCACGGCATAAGAATCGGCGAACGGCCCACCCGCGCAGGCACAGCTGCCGGTTGCTATCACGTAGCGCGGCTCAGCCATTTGCTCGTAAAGGAGCTTCACCCTTGGAGCCATTTTCTTTGTGACCGTGCCAGCAACTATCATCAGGTCGGATTGCCTGGGGGTCGCGCGGAACATCATCCCGAATCTGTCCAGATCAAATCTCGCGGCGCCCGCAGCCATAAGCACTTCGATAGCGCAGCACGCAAGCCCGAAAGCGAAATACCACAACGACGATTCACGGCCCCATTCAAGAACCTTATCGACCGTTGTAGTTATAATTGCCCCGCCGGGGATTCGCTCAAGATGATCTATTTGGCGTTCTACTTCCATTCCAAAACACCCTTCTTCCACGCCCACGCCAAACCGACTGAGAGCACGGCAACAAATATTACCATATCAACAAATCCCATAACCATCATCGCGTGGTTGTTTTTGAAACCCAATAACTGCGCTGCCCACGGATACAGGAAAATCGCTTCAACATCGAAGATCAGGAATATAATCGCGTATATGTAATAGCCCACCCTGAACTGAGTCCACGCCGGGCCGATTGGAATCTCGCCGCATTCGTAGGTGGACAGCTTTGCATCTGACGGCCTGTGCGGCCGCACCGCCCACGAGGCGATCAGCGTTATCACGATAAACGCAATTCCGAATAAAGCAAATATGCCAATTGTTAAGAAATCTTTTGCCAGCAAATTTCACTCTCCAAGTGAGTTGACGGTTAACGGTTAGCGGTTTGCGGTGTTTATCAACCGCTAACCGTCAACTGCAAACTGCCAACCAGTTATTTATAATCTTTAATCTCTGCTTTCAGGCTCCCGATGACCTTGGAAAGCGCGAACATGGTTGTTGCATCCCCCTGGGCCATCTTGATGTGAGTGGCATCTACCTGATTTTGCGAAAGGGTGGCATCAAACGGAACCCACTCGCCCACATAGCACTCAACCCACGCATGATAATAGAAACTGCCATTGGTATACAATACCCCGGATGCAATTCGCGAGGGTATTCCGGCAGCTCGGGTGAGCGCGGCGAACAAAATCGCGTAATCCCTGCACACACCTACCTTAGATTGTAACACATCTGAGGCCGAGCGCGTAATACCTATATCGGCCTTAGGCTTCATGTTAGCATAAATCCACTCGCGAATCTTGCAGCAGGCGCGATAAACATTCTTTTCGTCGCCTATAATTTTCGTTGCCGCAGTCTTGATCGCGGCAACATCGCTGTCCACATAAGGGGTGGCTAATAATTCGAGAGCAAAGTCAACCGGATTGAAAGGGAAGCTCACGGATTTGGACTCATCGAAGGTCGAAGCCTTGGTTTTGACCCGCACACTGTCCTTTTGACCATCAATGGCTTCAAAAGTCTGCTGCTTATCGTTGATCATCATTTTGGGATCGCTAAATCCTTTTAGGATGATGTCCAGCTCCTTAACCGACCTCGGATTCAGGATTTCTTTGTCGGGTTTCAGGCTGTTGCGCACGGCGAAATCATCGCCTCCGCCAATGGTTATCCCGGACATGGCTGTGCGCCTGTCTTCCATAATCATAATGATCCCCATCATCGCCTGGATTTTTAATATATCGCCTTCATCACTCTGCCAGGTTTTCATATCACCCAATGCGCTAGTGTTCATTACAACAAGGGCGTCATATTGCTTTTTGCCAATAGTGATCTTTTCCCTGCCCTCCGCCTTAATCTTGAGGCTGTCGATGGAGATAGTGAGCGGGTTGAAATAGCTGAGCGAATATTCCTTGCCTATCTTCATTTTGCCGCCAGGCAGCGCAAAAAGCGAATCCCCCACCAGCGAAACGCCCTTTGGGATAGGTATGGACTGCTTCGAGGACCCGCTTCCGGCGGAGATTATGCAATTGATGGAGTTATTGGTGAACTTGGAATCTATGCGAGTAGTCTTTCCTCCGCTGGACATGGAAAAGCTCTCAGACAAAGGAGCGTATTGGGCGTCGGTGTAGACAACAGTGGCGACAAGCTGGGTAAGTTCCGCGCCAAGAACGGTCAGATGGTTGTTCATTACGCTCGAAATCTTATATACCGATGAATCTTTGCCATCTGATTTCTCAATCTTAAAAGAGAGATACCCCACCTTCTTTTCGCCGATATACGAGCCCATCCAGGCTTCATAGGGGATTTTGTAGGCGTGGGCGCACGCGGCGACGGTGAGCAGAATCAGGGTGAGAACCAATCTAACAAAACGCTTCATGGCAGCTCCTTATTGAGTTATTCCTAGAACTGCTTTCTGGCCACGCTTAGACGGTTCAGCGCTCTTTTTAAGGAGATTTGGGCTCGCTCCAGATCAAAGTCGTCCGGTCGAGAGGCGAGCCTTTCTTCGGCCCTGCGCACGGAATCCTCTGCACGGGGGAGATCAATTTCTTCTCGCAGTTCGGCGGTATCCGCAAGGACGGTTATCTTGTTATCGAAGATTTCCACAAACCCGCCAGTGACCGCCATAGCATTGACTTGGCCGTCCGTGCGGTGGTAATCCAGCTCACCGATGGCGAGCGAGGTCATCAGCGGCTCATGGTGCGCCAGCGCCCCCAGGTATCCCTCAACACCCGGCAGCACCACCGAAGTGATCTCGCTGTCTGAAAGGACCTTACGGTCCGGGGTTATAACTTCTAATGTAAATGTTTTTGCCATAATAGTTGTCAGCTCTCAGCATTCAGCTGTCAGTTTTCAGATTCGGTATGAGTAACGCCATCTACGTTTTCATTCTGAGATGATGGTTTCGAGATGAACAAGGTGTTGTCACTCAGTTTGCTCACGAGCAGGTAATCACCAGCGTTAATCCCCGCCTTTTCCCTCAGCCATTTTGGCAATGTAATTCGACCTCTTGTAGAAACGCGAATCATCTTATCAGCAGCCATAATAAGCCTCCAGTGAGCATTTCTTACTTTTCACTATACCACTTACTGGCGATATTACTTCCATATTTTTTACATCGAATGCCAGGCTGCGAAACTGCATAACGTCAGCCGTGTGATTCTTTGACACTAAAAACCTGTCATTTGAGCATGAAGCTGATTACCAGTAGCGTCGTAATGTATGCCAATAATGGAAGAACTCCGATTGCTACATGGCGCGGCAAAGCACGATCGGGAACGCTCGATTCATCAAGCAAACCATAATTGGTTGCGCCACATAAGCGCCGAGTGCATAGCCCATGATGAGCCTTAATATCAGATTCGGCTCTTGACAAATGATAAGGCGATGAATCACCAAACCAACGCCTATTCCCCATGAAAGAGCGAGCGCCACAGTGAGTATAATTGGCGCGGTATACAAAATGTTGCGGGAGAGTGCCCAACCGAGCTTTCTTCCAAGGAACATGAACGCAAGTGTCGCTAAGAAAAATGTCATCGTCACTCTCACTCCTTCGTTTTCATTGGTTCTATGCTGAATGAATGGCTCCTGAAACTTAGTGATCAACACTCCACAATCAAGAGTTCCCGCAGCCAAACTTCTGGAAAAGAACAAATTCCCTTCCGGACTATCCGACCATCGGGCCATCAGACTATCCTACCAAACTACACTTCCACGCCCATCTTCTTAGCCTTCTCAACTGCTTCTTCAATCGCGCCGACCATATAGAATGCCTGCTCGGGCAGGTGGTCCCACTTGCCTTCGAGGATCTCCTTGAAGCTGCGGACGGTGTCGTCTTTGGAGCAATATATGCCCACCATACCGGTGAAGACTTCTGCCACGAAGAACGGCTGGCTCAGGAAGTTTTCTATCTTTCGGGCGCGGGTGACGATCAGTTTGTCTTCGTCAGAAAGCTCGTCAACACCCAGAATCGCGATGATGTCCTGAAGTTCGCGGTATCTCTGTAGAATCTGCTGCACTCCGCGCGTCACGTCGTAATGCTCCTGACCTACGATATTCGGGTCAAGAATCCTCGATGTAGACGCCAGCGGGTCGACCGCCGGGTAGATACCGCGCACGAATATGCGCCTCTCAAGATAGGTGGTGGCATCAAGGAACGCGAATGTGGTCGCTGGAGCCGGGTCGGTCGGGTCATCGGCGGGAACATAGATCGCCTGAATCGATGTAACCGAACCGCGTGTGGTCGATGTGATTCTTTCCTGCAACTCGCCCATCTCGGTTCCGAGGGTCGGCTGGTAACCTACCGCGCTGGGCATTCTTCCCAGAAGCGCGGAAACCTCGGAGCCTCCCTGTGTAAATCTGAATATATTATCCACGAACAGGAGCACGTCCTGCCCCTCAGCGTCTCTGAAATACTCGGCCATCGTGAGCGCCGAAAGAGCAACACGCAAGCGGGCTCCTGGCGGCTCGTTCATCTGGCCGAAGACCATAGTGGTCTTTTCGATAACGCCGCTCTCCTGCATTTCAAGCCAGAGGTCGTTACCCTCGCGGGTGCGCTCTCCAACGCCTGCAAATACGGAGAAACCGCCATGCTCGGTGGCTACGTTTCGGATAAGCTCTGTAATGAGAACCGTCTTGCCTACGCCCGCGCCTCCGAAAAGACCGATCTTACCGCCCTTTGCGTAAGGGCAAATGAGGTCAACGACCTTGATACCGGTTTCGAACATCTCGGTAGCGGGTGTCTGCTCTTCAAATGACGGCGGCTTTCGGTGAATAGGCAGCCTCTGGGTGATAGGGAAATCGCCTTTTTTGTCGATGGTCTCGCCCAAGAGGTTGAAAACTCTTCCTAGCGTCTCGCGGCCGACAGGAACCGTTATCGGGCCGCCTGTGTCTATAGCGTCTATTCCGCGCACCACGCCATCAGTGGACTGCATCGAAATACAGCGCACAATATCATTTCCCAACATTTGAGAGACCTCAACTGTGATGGTCTGCCCCTGCACATTGGGAATGTGTATGGCGTTCAGAATCGCCGGCAGCTCATCAGATGGAAATCTGATGTCAAGAACCGGTCCGATTACCTGAACAACTTTTCCTGTAGCCAAATTCTTACCTCCAAGGAGGGTTAGCGGTTGCCGGTTGCCAGTTGGCGGTTAGGGAATAGTCCCCAACCGTAAACCGTTAACCGTAAACTGCCAACCATCTGCTATTTCTGCGCTTCTGCGCCGCCCACGATCTCTGTGATTTCTTTTGTAATCGCGGCTTGACGCGCTTTGTTATATACCAGGGTGAGATTACTAATCATTTCACCCGCATTCTTTGTAGCAGCGGACATCGCCGACATCCGCGCACCCTGCTCGCTCGCTTGCGATTCTACCAGGGCCTGATATACACCGGTATCCACATACTTGGGCAGCAGCGTGCCCAGCAGCGCGGCGGCATCAGGTTCAAACACAAATTCAGACTTCACAAACTCTTGCGTTTCGGGTTTTGCCATCGGCAGCAGCCTTGCGGCGGTCGGCACCTGGCGCATAGCTGATATGAACTTAGCATAGATCAGGTAGACGGCATCCACATCGCCGTTTTCGAACATCATGCGAACCTTTGTGGTGACCTTTTTGATGTCCACAAAGTTCATTTTTGAGCCCACTTCCATATCAGCGGCGATCTCATACGGCTTCTTGCGGAAGAACCCAACAGCCTTCTTGCCAACCAGAACCAGCTTCACTGTAGCAGGGTCACGAGTTCCGATCTCGCGCAGGGCTTTGTTCATCACGTTTGAATTGAAGCTCCCCGCGAGGCCTCTCTCGGCGCCAATCACCACATACGCGATATTCTTCTCCTCGCGCACCTCAAGCAGCGGATGATCAATCTCACCCACGCTTCCCGCAAGGTTAGCCATAACCTCGGCCATTTTCTCGGCATAGGGGCGTGCAACTAATGCGCGCTCCTGCGCCTTTCTCAGCCGAGCCGCCGCAACCATCTTCATGGCGTTGGTGAGCTTCTCTATATTTTTGACGGTGCGTATACGCCGTCTTATGTCTTTTGCATTAGCCATAATCTACTCAATGTGAATGCCACGCGCCACAGCATCTCGCACAAATGGCGACTGCTTATGCAGCATTATTTCAAACTCTTCAGGTGTATAACAGAGAGCGTCCACATGAACATGTGGGCGCACTTTAGTCAGAAACTGCCCCATACGATTTACGAAACGTAATTCCTTGAACCGTTCCGAAACCACTATGATATCAATATCGCTCTCAACACGTGCTCTGCCTTCTGCTCGCGAGCCAAACACTATTAAGTGCGTAGGCGCATATTCTTTCTTAATCAAGTCTAGTTTCTCTTTGAGGAACTGAGCAACAACATCATCAAGCTGTAACTTCGATCCATCCAAGTTGTGTTCCTTAGACATGAGTTTTGATTGGAACGCTGCCCCTTCCGGACTCTCCACTCTCCACTTTCCACTCTCCACTACGCAGTAAACTGCTTCTTAAACTCCTCAATAGCCTTCTTAAGGGTTTCGAGTGTCGCATCATCCAGCACGCCGGTCTTTAGGATAGTGTGACCCACGTCTGGGTACTTATCAGCCATAAATGCGTCGAATTCTTTCTCGAATTTGCCCGCGCTTGAAACCGGAAGATCATCCAGATAGCCGTTGGTTGCGGCGAAGATGATAAAAACTTCCGCAGCCAGGTTCATCGGCTTATACTGCGGCTGCTTGAGGGTCTCAACGATTCTCTCACCGCGCGCAAGCTGCGCAAGGGTTGCCTTGTCGAGGTCACTTGCAAACTGCGCGAATGCCTGCAGTTCCCAATACCTCGCAAGGTCCAGCTTGAGCTGGCTGGCGATGGTTTTCATAGCCTTCTTCTGAGCGCTCGAACCCACTCTCGAAACAGACACGCCAACGTTGACCGCCGGTCGAATGCCCGAGTAGAACAAATCCGGCTCAAGGTAAATCTGGCCGTCTGTAATCGAGATGACGTTGGTCGGGATATACGCCGAAACGTCACCCGCCTGGGTCTCAATGATCGGAAGCGCCGTCAGCGACCCGCCTCCCAGATCGTCGCTCACCTTGGCGGCTCTCTCCAGCAATCGTGCATGGAGGTAGAAAATGTCTCCAGGATATGCCTCGCGGCCCGGCGGTCTTCTCAAGAGCAGCGAAACCTGCCTGTAGGCAATCGCATGCTTTGAGAGATCATCATAAATCACCAACGCATGGCGCTTGGTATCTCTAAAATATTCGCCCATAGCGCAGCCCGAGTAAGGCGCTATATATTGCAGCGGCGCGGGGTCGCTGGCAGAGGCAACAACCACTGTGGTATACTCCATCGCACCATACTTCTCGAAAATATTTACTATACTGGACACAGTAGACATCTTCTGACCGATTGCAACATAGAAGCAGTAGACATCATCGCCCTTCTGATTCAAAATTGTGTCTATCGCAATGGCTGTCTTACCGGTTTGACGGTCGCCTATGATAAGCTCTCTCTGACCTCTTCCGATCGGGATCATAGAGTCGATACCCTTGATTCCCGTCGCAAGCGATTCCTTAACCGGCTGTCTTTCGACAACACCCGGCGCACGGCTTTCAACAAACCTGCGCTCGGTTGCCAAAATGGCTCCCTTGCCGTCGATCGGATCGCCGATAGCGTTCACGACTCTGCCCAGCAGCGCTTCGCCCACCGGCACATCAATAATGCGCCCGGTTCGCTTGACCTGGTCGCCTTCTTTGATTTCCGTGTCGGGACCCATGATGATGCATCCCACGTTGTCCTCTTCCAGGTTAAGAATCATGCCCAAAATGCCGTTGGGGAACTCCACCAACTCACTCGCCATCGCGTCCTGAAGCCCATAGATACGCGCAATACCGTCGCCGACCTGCAAAACAGTGCCAACGCCGACCTCGGTTATCTCTTTTTGATACGACGCGAGATGGGTCTCAAGAATCTTCGCAACCTCATCCGGCCTTATATTGACTGCCATAGTATTACTCCGTTCTAAGAGAAGTCAAAAAGTATGCCACTTTAACTCAATAGCGTTTCTTTAAGAGCGGCGAGCTGACCTCTGATGCTGCCGTCGATGACAGTGTCACCTATCCGCACGATCACGCCGCCTTTGATCCAGGAATCGACCGTTACTTGCAAATTTACGCTCTTGCCGGTTAGCTTAGAGAGCTTCGCCGCGAGCGCTGCTTGCTGCTCTTTGGTCATCTCGATAGCCGTAATAACTTCAGCGTTCACTATCCCGCGAGCTTCATTGGCGAGGATAACAAACTCCTCTTCGGTCTTCAAAACAGCCTCTTCCCTGCGCTTGTCCACCAGCAGGAAGAGGTAATTGAGCGTGATTTCCTGAATCTTGCCGCTAAAAATTGTTTGCAGCACTTCGCGCTTTGCCTTTGTGGGAACCAGCGGCGATGCGATAGCTTGCATCAGGCGCGGTGAAGCTTCGACCGTGTAAGAAATCAGCCCGAGGTCGCTCTCGACCAGGTCCACTACCCCGGCCTTAGACGCTGCGCCAAACAGTGCGCTCGCATATCTTCTAACCACGCGGCGCCCTATCATCTGGCTACCTCATCGAGATCAATTATAAATTTGTTCACAAGGTCGCGGTGTTTCTTGTCATCCAAGTTAGCATCGATAAGCTTGCCAGCCGCAGCCACGGTCAGGTCAGCGACCTTTCCCTTGAGCTCAGCCAGCGCAAGTTCTTTTTCGCGGCTGATTTCTGCTTGCGCCTTTTCGAGGATCTGGTCGGCCTTGGTGCGCGAATCCGAAATTATCTCTTCGCGTATAGCCTGGCCATCTTTTATGGCCTCGGTGATCTTGGCGCGCATTTCTTCCTCTATGCCTGTCAAGCGTTTCTCGTAATCGGTCTTGAGCTCTTCAGCCGCTTTTTTTTGAGCCCCTGCACTCTCATACTGATTTTCGATCTCTGCTCGTCGGGCATCAAGTATGCTCCTAACCGGGCCGAACAGATATTTCTTGAAAACCAGAAGCACTAACAAAAATCCGAGCGCCTGCAGTATCAGAACTGGACCTTTTGGTATGATATCCACTGTTGAACTCCTAAGAGACCGCTCATGCCTTCGCCCTGGAACAGATTTCCAGGGCGATCAAGGCTGTTTTGGCGCCGGAAATGAGTAATTCATAGCTCTCAGCACTCAATGAGCCTTACAATCTCAAAAACTTTTGCCACAAGACCCCGAAGGTTTTCGGGGTCTAGTAGGCGATTTACTTGAATTTGCTGACGGCTTCCATCAGCTTTTCTGCGCTCGGGACGCCCATGAAAAGTAGGATCAAAGAGATCAAAAGCGCATAGATTACGAGAGACTCAATCAGCGCCAGACCAATGATCATAGCTGTCTGGATCTTTCCGGCTGCTTCGGGCTGCCGTGCAATGCCTTCAAGAGCCGAACAGGCTGCCTTTCCCTGTCCCAAAGCGCCGCCGATGACGGCGATTGGAACTCCGAAACCTATTGCGAGAATTAACGCAACAACTTCTGCATGCATTTTTCGCGTTCCTCCTTTGCCCCTCGCGATGAGAGACGATACTTTCCTAACCCATATTATTCATGATGTGCGGTAGGCTTCGGCATCAGGATACCGAAGCAACTAAACACCGATACTTTCCTAACGGTGTTCTTCGTGACCGGCAAGGGCCACTGCTATGTATATGCTTACCAGCATCGAAAAGACTAATGATTGCACCAATGAGCCGAATATGGCAAAGAGCATCATCGGGAATTGGAATGGAATCGGTATGACATGGCCGTTTACAACAGCGATTTTGGTAACAATCAAAACCAATACCGCCACAACCGTCTCTTCGCCGAATATGTTTCCAAAAAGACGAATTGAGAGTGAAAGCGGCCTCGCAAGCTCACCCACGATGTGCAGCGGCAGCATCAGAGGAGCCAACCATAATGGTTCGCCCAGGAAATGCTTCAGGTAGGTTAACAACCCCTGCCTTGATATCGACACGTATTGAACAAACAGAAATGCCATCAGCGCAAGCGCAACCGTTGTGTTGGTATTCGCCGTTGGGCTGATGAACCCCGGCACAAGACCTATAAGGCTTAAAGACAAGATGAATATAAAAGTTGTGCCGATAATCGGAGTGAGGATTTTTGCCTCTGCATCGCCAACTATCCCGCGCACAAAGTTTTCCAGGGAAGTAACTATAAACTCCAGGGCGAGTTGAAACTTGCCCGGGTTTTGCACTTTGAGGGTTCTACTTGCGATTATTACGGTAGCGCACAAAGCGAGGGCGACAAACCAGGTGACAGGTACTATTTCCGGAACCCAGCCGGGAAGTAGTCCCTTGTGTTGCGGTGTGGTAACCAGAAAATGAAGCCATGTCGGGTGCTCAAGAGGGTTCTCTCCGCCCTCAAGGGACAGCCCTGTGAGTCCGTGCCCACTCATGGCTATCCATGACCACAAATTCGATAGGAACTCCATCGGAAATGCGCTGCCCAACAAATTGCCTCCGTTCAATCGTTAGAATACTGACAAATCGCTATCCCTAATACTTTAAGGACAATCACGGTCTGAGTCAATAATACCCCAGCAAAAAATGCGAAAATAAAAGCTGTGCTATGCTTACAGGCCCAGACAGCTACCAATAGTATTGGTATTACAGCCGCAATCTTTAGTATAGAAAACTTTCCTAGCTGCGTTTTCGCCTTTATGTTTTCGGGTACAAACGCCCTGCGAATGATGTATTGAAGGCTCCACAGCGTCCCTGCCGATAATATCGAGCCCCAGCTCCATCCCGCAATCGCCCACCATTGGCCGAAACTCAACAATACCAGCGCAACAAATCCCCAGACATAGGCGCTGGTCTTGTAAACTCGCTTTATGAATGCATCATCAATCTCTGTCTTCACGTGTAACATCTATTAGCAATTTCGCTGATTCATATAGTCCGGCAGCCAGGCCGAGAATAATCAAAATAATAGTAAACCATGGATTAGAGTGAAATTTGCCGTCCAGCCATATACCCGCGAACAGGCCGATTCCGACCGAAATCAGAATCAGCAAAGGAATGCTGGTGATCAAACCCAGTGATTTGGCCCATTTGAAATTAGGCTCGCTCATATCCATCTCCTGTTCTTTCACCCGAAGCCCTGTGAATAATAGCACAGAGTTGGCAAATAGTAAACAGAAAATAGCAAACCGGGTACGCACTGGAACGCATCGATGATGATCGTCCCGAAGCGCCATTCGGGATGCACGTTTCTCCCGATTAAATCAGGACAACTCATCTGCCAAGGCCTATACTAACGGAATGGATTTCCGCAATACCTGCGCCCTGGAACAGATTTCCAGGGCGATCAAGGCTGTAACAGATTTCCAGGGCGATCAAGGCTGGAACAGATTTCCAGGGCGATCAAGGCTGGAACAGATTTCCAGGGCGATCAAGGCTGTAAAAATCCCAAAAACATGGTATAACAATATTACTTGACACACGAACACATGTTCGGTTATTATATCTTACACCCATTTGAACAATAATTGAGGTGCAATGTAATGGAATCTGTTTCAATTGACGAGGGTATACGCGTGGGGGCGGCGTTCGATGGCCGCAGGGTGATTCCAATGTGGTTTCGATGGCGGGACCGGCGCTACAGGGTCAAAACCGTCACCTTTTCCTGGTGTACAAACCAGGGCATCGCGACGCTTCACCATTACTCCGTCAGCGATGGGGCCAATTTGTATGAGCTGCGGTTCAATACCACCACGTTGGAGTGGACATTGGGCGAGGTATGCGCGGGGCAATAGCTATGAACCAAGACCGCAAAATCTTACTTGTCGATATGAACTCTTTTTTTGCGAGCGTTGAGCAGCTCTGCAATCCTTGTCTGCAGGGCAAGCCTGTGGTTGTCGGGGGGCCTGTGGGCACGCGCTCGGTGGTTTCGGCGGCCAGTTATGAAGCGCGGCCGTTTGGGGTAAAGTCTGGAATGCCGATGATGGAGGCGCTTGCTCGCTGTCCTGAGCTGATTATTGTGCATGGCAGTATGAGAAAATATGTCGATGTTTCTCGAAGGGTGTTCAAGATATGTGGTGATTATACAGACCTCATGGAGATATACTCCATAGACGAGTGCTTCATGGATGTCACGCCCACGATGGATCGATTTGGCGGCGCGTGGAGCTTGGCGAGAGAGGTTAAGAGGCGAATCTTTGAGGAATTGGGGCTGAGGTGCTCGGTGGGTATCGGGCCGAACAAAGTGCTCGCCAAGCTGGCCGCAGGTATGCAAAAACCGGATGGCTTGACGGAAATCCGACCGGAAGAAGTGCGCTGCGTCCTCGAAGATATGCCTGTGCAAAAGCTTCATGGCATCGGGGAAAAGACAGCGGCCCGCCTGAGGCAAATGGGGATCGCAACTGCGGGCACGCTCGGCCGGGCATCGAGAGCCAGGCTCAAGCGTGAGTTCGGAGTCTTAGGCGACGCCCTGCACGACATGGGCAATGGCATATACGAGACCCCGGTGGTTCCTTACCACGATAAAGCCGACGTCAAATCTGTCGGCCATTCACATACGCTTTCGCAGAATACCCGAGATTGGAATGTGCTCTCATGCCATCTGCTGAGGCTCTCGGAGATGGTCGGCAGACGTTTGCGTGAAAAGGACTTGTCCGGCAGGACGGTCGCTCTGGTGGTGCGTTATTCGGACATGCACACTTTCAGCCGCCGACGCACAATCTGCGAGAGACTAGACGATGGCTACGCCATCTACAAGGTGGCCCTGTCCATTCTTCGCGAGCAGTATGGCGACAAGCGCGCTATCCGCCTGCTGGGCGTCTGTGTGTCCAACCTGGCAAAGGACTCCAGACAGCTCAATCTATTTGCGGATGAGCGTGACAGGAAACTGCTGGATACAATGGATTCGATCAATGATAAGTATGGCGAATTCACCATCAAACGGGCGAGTTTGGTGAAAACGGAACGCTGCGACACCGCCGTCGGGTTCGTCGCCTAAGGCGATCTATTCACTTGGTCTTTAGTTGCTTCGGTATCCTGATGCCGAAGCTTACCACACATCATGAATAATACGCCTTAGGCAAAAACCTGATAATTATTACAGTATTTCCATTGAAAACTATGGAAAAAGCCCCATGAATAACCCTTGTGAGGCGAAAATATGGTCAATGGAATCTCGAATAGCTCTCAGATATACTCACCGTATACATTAAGCGCTGCTCAAGCCGTGCAGCCGCAATCGGTGGGTATGGAAGTTGCTGTTTCAATGCTGCAGAAAACGATGGACACCCAGTCCATCGCGCTCACTCAGCTTCTGCAGAGTATGGGGATTGGAAACAATATAGACGCCCAGGCTTGATGCTCGGAAATTACTTGGTCCTTCGGGATTTGAGGGTTGGACCACAAGCCCATCAAACTATAATTCAAGCGTTTAACCCAACCCGGAAATCCCGAAACAGCTAACTGAACAACTAAACTGATACGGTTTCGGGAAAAGGGTTTCCCGAATAACACCAAAAATCCGCCCGAACAATCGTTGGTTATTTCTGAGCGATCACTTCCACAATTTAGAGCATGAATCTGCGCCAAGATATGTTATACTAATCCATCAACATAGAGTGATTGCTGGGCTTTCCGCCCTTTGCTCTATGTTTTCTTGGGAGGAAGCCATGATTTATCGTGAATTGGGAAAAACCGGGCGCTCGCTTTCTGTGGTGGGCTTTGGCGGGCTGGTGGTGGATAAGACCGAGCCTGCGGAGGCTGCGCGCATCGTGGCGCAGGCGGTGGAGCGTGGGATCACTTATTTTGATGTCGCCCCGATCTATGGCGAGGCGCAAAAGATGCTCGGACCTGCGCTGAAACCCTATCGCGATCAGATATTTCTTTCTTGCAAGACCACTCGCCGAGATCGCGCGGGGTCTCAGGAAGAGCTTGAGGAATCCCTTCGCCTGGCGCATACCAACCATTTCGACCTCTATCAGATCCATGCAGTTCAGACGGTAGAAGAGGTCGAGCAGGCTTTCGGGCCCGACGGCTGCATGGAGACATTTCTGGCGGCGCGTGAGGCTGGTATATTCAAGCACATTGGCTTTTCCGCTCACACAGAAGAGGCCGCGCTGGCGCTGATGGACCGGTTCCCGTTTGACTCGGTGATGACTCCGCTCAACTGGGCCTGCTGGCATGCCGGAGATTATGGCAAGCGCATCGTCGAGCGGGCAAAGCGCGATGGCCTCGGCATTTTGGCGCTTAAGACCCTTGCTTTAAGACCGTGGAAAGATGGCGAAGAGCGCACATGGCCCAAGTGCTGGTATAAACCCGTGGAGACCCTTGAGGAAGCAATCGCCGCACTAAACTTCACACTTTCGCTGGGAGTGACCTGCGCGATCAGCCCCAGCCATGAAGAGCTTCTGTGGCTCTTGTGCGATGCCGCCGAGCATGTCGCTGACCTAACACTCGACGAAGACGCCAAGCTCATCGCTCGCGCTAGTGAGTTAGTCCCGTTATTTACCATTCACAAGAAAGCTTAAAGGGTCGCGGTCACCTTTTGCGGGCGGATCAGAGATTCCGCCCGAACAAAGAAATCATCCTATTGAACAGAGAAATTATATGCAAAAACGCCCCGAATGGCTCAAAGCTAAAGCCCCGCAGGGGGTCAATTATGAAGAGATCAAGGCGCTGGTGAATAGCTTGCGGCTCAACACAGTCTGCCAGAGCGCGAATTGCCCGAACATCGGCGAGTGCTGGAACGAGCGCACGGCCACTTTTATGATACTCGGCGATACTTGCGCGCGCGATTGCGGGTTCTGTGCGGTTAAGCACGGCAAGCCCGGGCCGGTAGATAAAAATGAGCCGATGCGCGTCGCGAAGGCTGTATCGGAGCTTCAGCTCAAGCACGCCGTGATCACGAGTGTCACCCGCGATGACCTCTCCGACGGCGGCGCGGGTGTCTTCGCCGAGACTTCCAGGCTTATCCATAAAGCGCTGCCCGGCTGCAGCGTGGAAATGCTGATTCCAGATTTCAAGGGTTATGATTTGTCTCTGAAAACGGCGCTCTCCGGCCACCCGGAAATTCTCAATCATAATATAGAGACCGTAAGCCGTCTTTACGATCAAGTGCGCCCGCAAGCAGTCTATTGGCGCTCAATAGAGCTGCTTGCGAAAGCTAAATCCATCAAACCCAGCATCCTGAGCTCCGTCGAAGGACGCACCAAGTCTGGGATAATGGTGGGGCTTGGAGAGACCTGGGATGAAATCATTCAGACATTGAAAGACCTTCGCGAGGCAAATGTGGACATTCTGACCATTGGCCAATACCTTGCGCCATCCGTAAACCACGCTCAAATAGCAAAATACTACACCCCCGAAGAGTTTTCTGAGCTAAAACGGCTATGCATTGATATGGGTTTTGGGTATGTTGAATCCGGGCCGCTGGTCCGCAGTTCATACAAAGCAAGTTACTAGGTAAGGGTTTTCAGATGCTGCGGGAACGGCTTTCAGATGCTGCGGGAACGGCTTTGTCTACTTCACTTCCAGATTTGCGCGTTCAAGAGTTCCCGCAGCTATTGCACAATCAGCCAGTAATAGCTGCGGGAATTGACGTTTGATGAATCTTGTTGTGTTATCGGTCAACGACATTCCCGCAGCATCTGAAAATCCACTCGATCAATAATTTACGTATAAAGAAATGCTTCGGGACGGAAAAACAGTCCCGAAGCATATAACGGCTTTGTCTACTTCACTTCCAGATTTGCGCGTTCAAGAGTTCCCGCAGCTATTACACAATCAGCCGGTGATAGCTGCGGGAATTGACGTTTGGCGAGAATCACAGCCTTATCACGCGCCGTCATTCCCGCAGCATCTGAAACGGCTTTGTCTACTTCACTTCCAGATTTGCGCGTTCAAGAGTTCCCGCAGCTATTGCACGATCAGCCGGTGATAGCTTCGGGAATTGATGTTTGCTTAATATTGCCACGTTATCGCGATTCGTCATTCCCGCAGCATCCAAAAATTCGTTCTCGCACCTTCTTCCAATCGCGCTTCTCAAGGAAACTGCCGGGTATGTTGGCTTCCATTTTGAGGAACATTGCATAGGGCATGGCAAACGATAGCAGGTCGGGGTCTACATACGGTCTGGCTGTGACATCGGTCACGCCCAAGATTGCCTTCGGCTGCTCTTTCTTGGATTCTGCATAGGGCAGCAGAAAAATCTGATGGCAGCCGGCGCCGAAACTCACGCTCACGTTATCGGAGGTGGGCCGATCATAGTTGGCGAGCACAATCAGCGCGGAAAGTTGGTCGGGGTTTGCAAGCAGGACAACAACCTCCGGCTTTTCGCGCTCCGGGTCTACCTCGCTCAGAGGTTTGAAAATTACATACCTGGTGGGGATATCTGTGGTGGGAAGCTCGTCCACAAATGCTTTGGCGAGCTCTGGGGTTTTCTTGTAGGCCTCGCCTTCAGGGAACCCTTCGCCCTTGCCGGTAGAAAGGAAATATTCAATCCCACCGGGATGCCCCTCAAACTCACTGCAAAATCCAAGGCCGATCTTGCCGCCGCCGCATGTGACGGTATCGCTGTCGAACGCAGCCGTCTTACCCTTCGCAGCAGCGCTCAGCATGGCAATAACGCAGCCCCAATGCCCTTCTGCGAACTGCAGCGCGCCCTCGGGTTTCTCATCACTGAGAATAATCGCAACCGGCAAATACCTGAGCTTTAATTCCTGCGATATCTGACTTTCCATTGCATCCTCCTTCACTAAGACCTAAGACCTAACACCTAATATCTACTTTCGTTTCTTCGGGCGAATCGCCTCAAGGTTGTCTTTGGCCTGCGGGGCAACTGCAAATATCTCAATAAGCCTATCGCAGCCATAATCTTTGCATTGAGCGCAGTTTGTTACTTTCTTACTTGTTGCGCATCTGCGCACGCTGCACATCTGCGAGTAGCGCCCATTGCGACCTGTCTGCGCAAGGCAGCCATCGCATTTGATATTCTCAGGCGCGAGCTCGGTGCGGTATTGCTCTGTCCATTTAACTGCGATCTCTCTCATATCTTCCAGGTTATTTTCCTGAGTTGCCTTATAAGCCTCGCATTCTGCGCAATCAATCCCGCAGGGGGCTAATAGTTTATCCATGAAACCTCCTCGACAGCAATCTTGCTGCCTTGGATATGCTATACGCAAAATGCGCTCTTGTCAATCGAGATTTCTCCTGTCCGCCCATATTTTTTAACTCAAGAGAAGGTGATATCAACCCCATCCACTAAGTAATTACCGTAAATGCTTAAAACATAACCAGGAGGTAAATGGATGTCCCGCAAAATATATGTTGGGCTGGCGTTGGCTGTGCTGTTATCTGTAAGCGCGCAGGCGTTTGCAGCCGCACCGCTGAAGCTGCCTTACGGCCCTGAAGGAAAAGGCCGGTTTGGAGCTTATTACACCAAGCTGAATTACAGCCCCGAATGGGATGCGCTTTGGCGAGTCGGCGATAAGGCCGATGTTGTTGTGAGGTTCGATGAGTATGATTATCGAGTGGTCTTTTGGCGCGGAACCAATTACGTGCCTTTCTGGGTGAATGAGAAGCGCGTGTGGTATTCCGATGGCTGCGTGGAGCGAAGCAACGCGAGCCCCAAGTGGGACAAGCTGTGCAAATATTCGTTTGTTAGCATAGTTGAAAGCAATGATGCCCGCGTGGTCGTGCGATGGCGCTATGCTTTGGTCGACAAAGACTATAAGCTTATCAACACAGACCCAATAACGAATTGGAACGACTGGGTGGACGAATACTATACAATCTACCCAGATGCTTATGCTACGCGGACGATTAAACTCTTTAGCTCTGATCTGGAAGACTGGATTCTCTATAGTCACGCTCTATATATGTATCAGCCTGATAATCAACTCCTAAAAGGCGCGAAACAAGGTGCGTCGTTGGCACGCATACTCGATGAATGGGGCTCGATGGCTGACGAATACCAACAAGAGGGACCCTTGCAATGGCCCATTTTGGATAGCGCTGATGCTGACCGCATCCGGGTTTTGGCAATGCGCGGCGAAAATCTGAAACCATACGCTGAAGACAAAACAAGCAGGTCTTGGAGGACGATGTTGCGCCTGGTAAAAAATGCTGATTACAGGGACACCACACCAGACTCATGGCTTTCTGCACCCAAGCTAACGGCGCGGACGGAATCTTCTTTTACGATTAAAGGATTCGACCAGAGCGACAAGGCATACCACATAGTATGTGGCGGTCCATCTACCTTAAAATTGCAGCTTGCAGCCAGCGCAGCATCTCCCGTCTACAACCCCGCCTTCGTAATCAAAGGCTGGGGAAAGAACGATATCTCGCTTAGCATAGACGGCAAACCCATCAAGCGTGGGCCAGATTTCCGTTACGGCTTCCGCAAGACGGATACCGTCAGCGATCTTATAATCTGGGTTAAGAAACAATCCACCAAGCTGGTCTCAATCGAGATCAAACCGCTGCAGGGAGGTAAATAATGCGAAAACTATATTTTGGCGCATTTGGGATATTCATACTCGGGCTGAGCGCACCAGCAATACTCGCGGCTCCGGTGGCAACCTGGCGCTTCGAGTCTGAGAAGGGCGACATTGCTACCGATAGCGTCAGCGGCATCCAAGATGCTCTTATGGGCCTTTACAAATACTCAGACAAAGGTGTTGCTGGAAAGTGTCTAAAGCTGGACGGATTCACCAGTTATGTAATTCGCAGCGCTGTAAAGGCGCCTGAGCTGACCGGACCGTTCACCATAGAGGCATGGGTTGCGCTTCAGAATTACCCGTGGAATTGGACCGCGATTGTCGACCGAAACGCAGATAAGAAGGAGGGTTACTTCCTTGGTATTGATTTCCAGGGAGCGATTGCGATGAATGTGGCGGTGGACGGCAAATGGGTCGAGTGCGGCAACTCCAGCCGAGATTATAGCTCGATTCTGCATACAAACGGCTGGGAGGCAGGCGGTGTTCACACAATGATCCGCAGCGACAGTAAGTTTCAGTTTTCCGTAAGCGGCGTCGGCGATCTGGACTCCAACGCAAAGATACCCAGCAATACCTGGACACATATTGCAGTCGTTTACAGCAGTTCGGATAAGTCCTGCAAAATATTCATCAATGGCAAACTAGACAGCGCCCGCAGAGTTAGCAGACCCGTCGCCGCAGACTTTATAGACATGCAGATAGGCGGTTGGAACGGCGGCAAGCGCAACTTCAACGGTAAAATGGATGACCTGCGCATTTATGGCTGTGCGCTGACCGACGCCGATATAACCGATGTTGCTGCTGGCAAAGGCCCGAGTGCCCCGGCTGCGTGGTGGAAGTTCGACGAGACCAGCGGCGAAAATGCTGCCGACTCAGCCGGCGGCAAGAACGGCAAGCTGGTCGGCGGAGCTTTCGGCCAGGGCAAGATCGGCAACGCGTTGATTTTGGACGGCACGGATCAACACATCGAAGCGCCTGCTGTAGGTAAGTTCAACGACTTCACCATGGCTGTTTGGGTAAACCCGATTATACAATCCACCGAAATTCCATTGCACACCTGGACGCATGTCGTGGGTACCTACGACCCCGCGAGCGGCATAGCTGTCTATATGAACGGCAAGCTGGTCGGAAGCAAGCCCGTCACCGGCAAATTAACCGAAGCCGCTGATACCGATTTGCTGATCGGAATGAGCCATGAAAAGCTCCCTCCGGCAAGGACAGAACGCGGCCCGAGTATGCTCGGCTCACCTATGCTTCTTGACGGCTTGATTGATGAGGTTAAGATATACGATTCTGCTCTTTCTCCCGATGAGATCATCAAGGCCTACGCATCGGCTAAACCTGCCGATCCTAAACCTTTGAGCTACTGGCAGATGCCCACAGCCGCTCTTGGCAAAGCTGAGTTCGGCGCTATCAACGAAGAACTGAAATATGGCGACTCATGGGACAGCGTTTTCAGGATGAGCGGCCCTGCGGATGTGGTGGTGAAGTTCGACGAGATGCCTGTCAACTACGTCTTCTGGCACGGCTGGAACTACGGCCTTTGCATGGTTTCGGAAAACGGTCTTTTGATGGCGGATCAGAGCGTGGAACGCGGCAATGAAAATGGCTGCACCGAGCATATGTCCGATAAACAAGACAGATATTCGCATATAAACATTGTAGAAAACAACAATGCCCGCGTGGCGCTCCATTGGCGCTACAACCCATGCGATATTTTCTACAACGAGACTAATCTCGACCCCAAAACCAACTGGGGCGACTGGGTGGATGAGTATTTTTATATCTATCCTGACGGCGTGATGATGCGCGATCAGAAGTTTTGGACTACAGGTTATGTGGAAAAGAAGAGCGTGGGCGGGTATGGCGGATCGCCGTCCAACCAGGAGACAATTTTCTTCAGCCAACCCGGCAAAGGGCCGTTGGATACGGTGGATGTGATTGCGCTGACCGTGGCGAACGATGCCGGGGAAAGCCAGACATTCGCCTGGCAGCCCGATTTCCCATGGAGTATTGGCAGAGAACCCGCCAAACCGACCATCCAAATGGTGAATTTCAGGTCCACCTATAAGCCATATATGATCCGCAGACCGGGAGCGACCATAGCGGCATTCCCGCCCTCGGGCGGCGTCGACCGCAACTTCCCGTATTGGAACCATTGGCCGGTTTCGCTGCTGCCCAATGACGGCAGGCAGGCAACACGCACGGACCGCCCCGCGCACACGTCGCTGGCGTGGTTCTGCGAGCCGCCGATCAAATCAGAGGGCATCCTGCACACATGGATATATATGTATGGGCTGACCGATAAGAAGGCAACTGAGCTGACCACTCTTTCAAAGTCCTGGAACTCACCGGCGGCTCTAAGTATAAAGGGTGGAAACATTACGAGCCAGAGCTATGATACCTGCCAGCATGCGTATTTATTGACCAGCGCAACGCCGGGTAAGCCCTCGAAGGTCGATCTTACCCTCGGTGGCAGCGCCAATACGCCGGTTTTGAACCCGGCATTCGTTATCAAAGGCTGGGGGGATAACATACCCAATATTAAGATAAATGGCAAACTTATAGCTCAGGGCAAAGACTGCCGAATAGGCATCAACTATGAGCTGGACGGCGCGGATATGGTGATCTGGCTCAAGACCCAAGCCGCATCGCCGGTCACCGTGTCTATTACCCCAAGCCAAGCTTCGGCATCAGGATACCGAAGCAAGTAGGATACCGAAGCAAGTAAGTAGGGGAGGGCGAGGCTCCCGCCGAGCCATTGGCCGCGAAGAATTCGGCTCAGGGGGACCTTCGCCCTCCCAATTAACCCGGAATGTTGTTCCAGGTATCCGGGAAGTTTTGCAATAATAGCGTTTCATCCTGCTCCCTAATCCGCTTTTCAAGTATGACAATGGTGCCGTGCTCATCAGTTTTGAGGTGGATTTGGTCTGCCACGTCCAGCATTACGCTGTAGCCCAGGCCAAGGGAAGGTTTTGTGGAAAAGCCTCGAAGCAAGACTGCGCGAGGCAGAATTAAGGAGCCTATACCGGGGCCCTCGTCCTGGATTCCGACCCAGACATAATCGCCCTTAACACCTGCGTAGACACGCCCCTTTGTGCCGTGCTTCACGGCATTCGTCATCGCCTCTCCAACAGCTATGGTGAACAAATCCAGGAGATCGCCATCGAGCCCGTGCGTATGACAGAACTCCTCCACCTCACACCTCGCCACAGAAAGCTGAGCTGCGTTACTCACGTCCACCATGAGTTCAGCGTTCGTGAGATACGGCGCCAACTCACATTCATCACAAATGTCGAGTTTCCCATCTGTAACACTGAGAATGGTCTCCTTGTAGAAAACCCGTTTTTGCTCTTCTATGCGCATTTCAAAAGCGCGCTGCTCTTCCTCTGTGCGTTTGCGTTCGGTAATATCGCGCACAACTTCCAAGACGAGCGCTTGATCATGGTAATCGAATGGGCTGAGACGACCCTCCACATCAAGAGTTGAACCGTCTTTTCGCCGGTGCTCCATGTAAACCGTCATCGGGCCCTTTGCCAGCAGTTCCTTCCATAGCTCATCGAGATCAGCTTGGCTATATGTTGTCACTATGTCCGCCACGCTCATCCCAAGGAGTTCCTCACGGGTGTAGCCCAAGGTTTCGCAGGCGGCTTTGTTGACTTCCACAAACCGACCTTCTAAATCATGCAAGAACAATCCATCTGCGGCACGCTCACATAACGCGCGAAATCTCTCTTCACTCTTTCGAAGCCTTTCCTCAGAAAGTTTGCGCTCGGTAATGTCGCGGGCAATGGATAATATGACTCTCTTGCCGGACAGTTCGAGGAGGTGCGAACTGATCTCGACGGGGATTCTAGCGCCGCTCCTGGATAGTTGCACCATCTTAAAAGTGCCGGTGCCTTTCTCAAGCATTTCTTTCATAATGGCAGGCAAATGCTTACCAGCGTCTGGACCATCGATGTCCTTGGGGCCCATGTTCAGCAGTTCCTCTCTGCTGTAACCCAATCTGCGGCACGCTATATCATTTACATCCATAAAATGACCGGGGGAACCGTCTTCCATCACCTCAAGCAGAAAAATTGCATCATTGGCATTATGAAAGAGTTCACGATATTTGTGTTCACTTTCGCGCAAGGCTTCTTCGGAGCGCTTTCGGTCTGTAATGTCAGTAACTGTGGCAAAACTACCGATAAAACGCCCATCATCGTCAACAATCGGTCTGGGTGAAATGATCGTGTATACAGCTTGACCGTCCTTTGCCACCCAAGACAGTTCGTAGTGACCATATACACCTTTGCGCCGTTGGGCAATCTGCTCTTGCATTAATGCCCAGTTAGCTTTATCGAGAAATTCTTGTATCCCGTGTCCCAGCATTTCATCTTGCGCATAGCCCAGCATCTGTGTGAATCGCAGGTTTACATAGGTAAATACATAATCCTCATCTGCTGTGGCAAAACCTTCGTCCATCGTCTCGATAAGCAGCCGGTATTTCTGTTCACTTTTCCGCAGCGATTCCTCGGCCTGTTTGCGGTCGTGTATATCGTGCATGTAGACATCCAGATACGTCTCTTGTGGGAATACATAGCATTCAAACCATCGACCAGTCGGCTCGATCTGAGCTTCAAAATGCGCCTCACGCATTTCCGCGACAGCGCGCTTGCATTGCCGCTGAAATTCCGAATCAAAACTTGAATATTCCTCTTCATGCGACTTTCCCAGCAGGTCAGAGGCCGGGCGCTTGAACACTGTCTCCTCGGCTATACGGTTGACCTCCAGAAACCGGCATTCCAAATCCATTCTAAAATAGCATTCGGCAATACGTTCGAGCGTATCGATAGTGTGCTGATTCGCACGGCGCAATTCGGTCGCTAAGGATTCAGCACGATTCATGCTCTTACGTATAGAAACCGATGCAAAGCCCACGATGCCTGTTCCGATAAGAAGCGCGACCAGCCCGGCCCACCCTGTGGGCGTAATTGCCAGAGGCCAAATTCCGTGATGTGGCGGGAAGAAATATGCAAAGCAGACAAAACCCAAAACAAATGCAAAAATGGTGGGGCCCTTGCCAAATCGAAAGGCAATCAGCATCATGACCAGGATATAGGGGATAGGGAAGTCGGCAAGGGGAAGAATCGGCTGCAACAACCTCAGCCCTAGAGTCAAAACAACCTCGATGATGGCTACTACCAAGTAGCCGAGCCACGGCGGCGACTCTATTCTTTCACCATTCTCAACTTGTGTATTCATTCTCGAATCTCTGAAGAACTGGCAAACCAGCCGCAATCATCAATATAAGTGACGTGAAACTTAGTTAGTTAGTTGCTTCGGTATCCTGATGCCGAAGCCTACCGCACATCATGAATAATACGGGATAAGTGACGTGAAACTTAAATCACATCTTTCCCACCTGGCATGCACACAATACCCGAACTTGGGAAAGTAGAACCATTTTTGGGCGCATCACAAATAGTTGCTGAACCATTCGACTGGGTGCATCCCATCGGTGTTTCGGGAAACTTGTTCCCGAAACCGTATCTGCTTAGTTGTTGCTGTAAGCTATTTCGGGATTTACGGGTTGGGTTAAACGCTTGAATTATAGTTTGATGGGCTTGTGGTCCAACCCTCAAATCCCGAAAGACAAAAATACCCCGGAACGAACATACAAAAAATCGTTCCGTATGTTACGGAAGACCTCAGAAAAGCTTAATAATATACCGAATATAAAAAAACAGGAAACTTCAACCGTTTAGCAAGCGTATTAACTCTGGTATAATTAACCTGGTTGCGAGTCAAGGAGGAGCTTAATTGCTCATGGTAGGAATACATAGACGCAAAAGAACAGAAGGATGGGCTTTAGATGTGAATGAGCTCGAAGTGAGCGGCCCTCATTATTCATTGAGACAAAAGTTAGGCGAAGACAACCGGCTTTGGCTGATAGTTGCCGGAGCTATAGTAGCGCTGACTTTTTGGATAATTATGGGCTTGCAGGGCAAGGATAATGAGGACGTCGCTAAAAAGGCGCTCGTCATGTCCACGAACATGAATTATACTGACCAGGCGCACCGAGATTTTACCAATGAGTTTTTGAAGAACAAACGCTACTGCAAATCTGTCATAGAAGGCGGGTTTACCAGCCCTGGGATATTCAGGCTGGTTATGCCCAGCGATGCCAGCGCTGATGACATCGATTTTACATCAAAGATGGCTGCCAAACTCATAGAGCACAAGCTCAACGAAAGAGTAGCCGTGTATACTTACTTCAAGAAAGTTGCCACGGGCGAAGAATGGAGAACTGCGATTACGCAGTGGGACGCAACTAAACAAAGTTACAGTATGAAGATGCTCGTCGAATCCGGCAGCAACTTCTAGGCCACCTGAGGGTGTAAAAAATATTGTCTTGAAAAAACCTCCTGCAGCGCTCAATCGATGCGCGCGGGAGGTTTTGTCGGTGTTTCCCAATTTCCAATTCATAACTCATAACCCGCGAAGCGTTTTTGACCTTCCTGCTCAGCTCTGGTATACTGCCTTATGGCGGAGGCTTTTAGCAGGCGATACTATTCCGCCAGGTATAAGCATCATGAGCAAAGATCATTCTTTCTGCGGGCCGATGGAGGAACCCTCGCTTTTTGCGAGAGTCGGCAGGCTTGTGGCCACCGACAACGCCATCGAACACGTCCTTCAAAACATCCTCGAAGAGGCCGCTAAGGCGAGCGGGGCCGATAGAGGCTTTTTGGCTATAGTCGACCATGACCGCGGCGAGCTGGATGTGCGCTATACCTATGGCCAGGGTTGGACCGAAGAAAAGCGGCTGGGGCGGCTGAAAATCTCTGAGAAGACTGGCAAGGGGATAACCAGCCACTCCGCAGCGACCCGTTCACCATATCGCTCCGATGATGTGTTGAATGATCCCTATTACTTGATGTCATTTGAAGATGCCCGCAGCGAGCTTGCGGCGCCTTTGGTGGACAACTACGGGCGCGCGCGCGGCGTGATTAACCTCGAAAGCCTGGAATACAACCATTTTCAACCTGCCAGCGTCTGCATTGTGATGGGACTTGCAGATCTCGCGACCATCGCAATCACTATGGACGATCATCGCGCCCGTGAGATGGCGCTCGTGCAGATCGGTCAGGAGCTCAATCGATTTTCAGACACCGATGCGCTGCTGCAGAAAGTGATCGATGTAGCGGCAGACGCGCTAAAGTTTGAGGACTGCTCGCTCTTCATGATAGACGTGGTGACTGATAAGCTGGTGCTGCGCGCCTCCAGAGGGCCGCTCGCCAAACTGATCGGCAAGGCCAGCTATGACCTCGGCGAGGGGCTTACGGGTTGGACTGCCGAAAACGAGCAAATTCTGAGGGTAATCGACCCTCCAAGCGACCCCCGCTGGAAAGGCCTTTATCAGGAACTGCCATCCAGCGAGGTGGGCGCATACATGGCGGTGCCGATTCGCATCCACAGGGGCGTGATCGGCGTTATAAGAGTTCAGCGCAAAAAGAGCCCGTATCAGTGGTTCCCGAACGATTTTACAGACGATGACGAAAGCATTCTCACCACTATCGCGGCGCAGCTCGGAATCACGCTCGATAACCGCCGGCTCATAGATCAACTGGTTAAGACCGAGAGAATGGCTGCGTGGGGAGAGATGTCCGCCCGGTCGGCGCATATGATCGGCAACAGGGTTTTTGCGATCAAAGGCGACTTCAACGAGTTGGAATGGATGCTGGGCCAGCCAAATATCGATTCCCAGAGCGCGCTCAGGATATCTGAGAGCATCAAAAAGGGTATTTTTCTGCTGGAAGACATTCTTAACGAGTTTAGAGAATTCGTGAAGGCGACTCAGCTCGACATCGAAGAGATCGATCTCAACAGCCTGGTCATGGAATCTATCGACGAGGGTTTCCCCAGGCGCTCCCAAACAGAGATTAAAACCAGGATCAAGGCGGACTTGCCCAGAATCAGCGCGGATCCTACAATGCTCAAGAGATGTTTCGGGGAACTAATGGAAAATTCGGTCAACTTCCAACCCGAAGGCGGCCGGATTACCGTGACCACAGGCATCGCCGACGAACCCAGCAAAAAGTGGCTGCGGCCAAGCCAGCAATCCGGCAATTTCCTGATGGTGCGCTTCGAAGACAATGGCCCGGGCATCGCTCTGATCGACAAACCCAAGATATTCAATCCGTTCTATACTTCCCGCGCCAAGGGTATGGGCCTCGGGCTTTCGATTGTGAAAGGCATAGTGGAAGCGCACGACGGCGTGATTTTTGAAAGCGGCAAACCCGGCAAAGGCGCAAAGTTCACCATACTGCTGCCTTATGAGAAGACAGAATAATGACCAATCAAAAGGACTCTAATTTGGAAATACGCAGGCAGCTTGAGCTTACCATCAGCAACTACAAGCACATTCTCTGCGGGGAATTGGATAGATAGACTTCAGTATAACGCACAAAAAACAGGGCGGCATGAACCAGTTTCACGCCGCCCCTTTAATTTTTCTACATCATCAATCCTGGATCCACTGCCAGGACTTTACCATTGCATCGAACCCGGTCACGTCTGTTTTGAAGCGGCCAGTTGTGGTGCAAAAGACCACATTATAGAACTTGCCGTCCTTGAAAATCACGTAATTCTTGAATTGCAGAATTATACCGTCGATCTTGGCCGAATATACCCACACGGCGGCAGGAATGCTGTCAACTTTGGTCTTACCAGACGAGATGAGCTTGAACTTAGCGAGCTCTTTCTTCATCAGTGCTGGGAAAACCTTAGTAAACTGTGCCAGGGTGACTCCCTCAACAGCTTCACCGCTCATGTTTATATGCGGAATTCCGCTTGGCCCTACCAGACTCATCAAATCCTCGGTTTCCTGCGAGGTCCAACCCTTAGCCACCTTGATGCTAAAGGCCTCCGATGTGTCCTTAACCGGCTCAGCGTACGCAGCGCCCATAAGCACAAAAGCCAGAATTGCAAATACTACAGTCAGTTTGATAACTCTATTCATAATGTCTCCTTTCAAGGGATATGAGGTCAGGCGTCCAGAGCCTCGACCTTCATATTGATAGTTCCACAAACAATCAAGCAGCGCCAAAAGAAATATGCGCATTTCTGCGATTTCTTAATTCTGTGTTTCTGTGATGGCATTTTCTTACCGTCAATGTTTGAAGTTATTTATCTGGTATAATAACCGTGTCATGCTAAAGCGATTTCTAATCTTAATATGCTTTTTGTTGATCGCCTCGACGCAGGTTTCCGCAGCCGATTTTGCTTCTACCGAGGTCTATCGGATACGTGTGCTTAATCAAGCCGGTGGGCTGGTGCAGGTGAGTGTGGACGGCGGCAAGAGTTATGCCGCCGTGGGCAGGGTTAAAATTGCTGCTAACGCACGGATAATCGGCTTTACGGCTTCGTCATATATTCCGACTGGCACGGTCGCGGCGACAGCTGTCCACGGGCTGCGGATCAAGACAGGGCAGTTCAGGGAGGGTACGACCGGCAGAGAGCAGATGCCGCTGATGTTCAGCCTCACACCGCTGGAATTCTCCTCAATTCCCAAGGGATATGGCGGGCATATTCCCCGCTCATCCGGGGTTCTTAGCGATATCTACTCGGGCCATTCGATATTCAGAAACCTCTCGCCTTATGTGGGCAGCCAAGTTTTCCTTGAGCGAAAGCAGGACCTGATTCCTCTGCCCGAGGATTATACCCCCTCGGTAGGCGATACCTTCGTCATAGTGGTCAAAAGGCCGGATAAAATGCCCTCAGAAATCGAGTTTGAGAACCGCAGCGGCGGAAACGTCACCGTGCGCTATCCCGATGGTTCCAACGATGTAATCGCGCAGGTGGACAGGGCTGTGCAGGGCGTTGGAAGATATGACGGCACATCATTCACTGGGGTTGGCTCCGTCAACACCAACCACGGCGGAGTTCTCACCCTCTCCACCGCTCCTGTCTGCGCACCGGGAACCCATGAGGGCGGCCCAATCGAGACTCGCGGCGGGTTTATGGTGCAGCCATATTATCACGTCGCAGATCAGGGCGAAGGCGCTGTTCAAGTGATGGTAATCGGGCCGAAAGACAAGACCAAACCAGCGATGGAAGGCACTCCGCCGATGTTTAACGGCTTCATCAACCTTTGCCGATATGGCGCCGATTCCAAGCTTTCATACCGCACCCAGGTCAGGATAGATGACGGCAACTGGGAAACCGTGCCTCAGATTGTTGGAAGAGTAGACAACGCATTCACGCCCGCTTATCTGCAGGGCTACTTCAAGAGGCTTGGAAAGAGCCGAACCGTGACCAGGGGCGTCACCTCCATCAAGCTGCTTTTCCCTGAATACGACACAGCCGAGGCAGCCAAAGAGCTGAAACGTGAATCTGATGAATACACTGCCAGAACCATAAAATCCGGCGCAAAAGCCAAAAGCGGCACGATATGCATAGCGTCTCTCAAGGCGAGATCAGAGGTCGTCAGCTTCTATGTGGACGGCCGTATCGCCTACAGCACGAGCAGCCCATATAGATTTGCCTGGGACTCAACAAAATACACCAACGGCTACCACACCATCGACGTGATCGACGACGATAACTCTCTGGTGGAGACCATTCATTTGCTTATAAAGAACTGATCCACCAATCAATAACCCGCTTCTCAGACAGATCGATAAATTTCATCGCAGGTATGTCGGCGTTAATGAGGTCACGCTCTCGCAATGCTCCAATGAGTTCGGATTCGAGGACTTCAATGCCTATCTCACGCGCCTCGCGTTCGATGAATGAGAAGACGTCCCATAGGCCCGTCAGGTGTGGTTTGGTGAGATTTGTGGATACCTGGGCGATGTCGCGGGATTTCAACAGGACAGCGATAGCCTTGACCCCCGCCATGCCTTCGCCGGAATCGCGCATATTTCTGATCTTTGAGGCTATTTTGCGGGCAATATGAATGTCATGGGTGGCTAAATTGACGTTATAAGCGATCAACGGCCCGCGAGCACCGACCGCTGTTGCTCCCGCTGTTGGGTGAAGCTCGCGAGGCCCAAGATCGGGCTCCCGGCATTCGACCAAGTTCGAAGCCTTAAGCTCCTCAAAACCACCTCGGCGAACATCCGCCAGATTGCAGTATTCGGGTTTAATAGCCGAGTTCTCATAGAAATAGACCGGCACTCGAAGCTCATTTGCAATGTCCGACCCAATTTCGCGCGAAAGCGCAACGGCCTCATCCATCGAAACACCATCAACCGGCACGATGGGAATAACATCCACAGCGCCAATTCTTGGATGCCCGCCGGTGTGCTCATTCAAATCTATCAGCTCGACAGCAGCCCGCGCGCCCGCAAGCATCGAAGCCCGAATCTCCTGCGGCGCACCGATAAACGTGACCACAGCGCGGTTATGATCAGCATCCATAGACCAGTCAATAACCCGCGCGCCCGAAGCCGAGGCGATAGCGTCAACTATCTTCTCAACAACATCTCTCCGCCGCCCCTCGCTGAAGTTCGGCACGCATTGGATTATTTTGGGCAATTTAATGGCTCCTTAGGAACGGCGTTTTCGCCCGCGTCTTTTCGCAGCTCATTCAAAAAACTGTTAGTCTCCCGCCGATTTTTGAATGTGACCACGTTAAGTTCGCTATATCTCACAAGGCGTTCGCGATTGCGCTTGCCGGAAGTCTTGGGAAAGTCCCAAATGTATTTCTTAAACTCCCAGTCCAGTTTCTCAGGGCATCCCTTTGGCATATCAACACGGTTTCGTCCTACATGGGTTGCCAGTCTCTTCAGCCAGCTCAGAGAACAGACTATTTTTGAAAGCTCAAAGTTTATGACCATGTCAGCTCTTTCAAGGCGTATATCCATTGAACCGCCGTAGTTGCCATCTATAATCCACATCTCATCCTTGACGATTTCGCGCTGCCATGCGTAAAACTCGTCTTTAGGTGTTTCAACCCAACCTGCATTCCAAAAATGCTTATCAAGATGAACAAGAGGCATGCCGGTTATAGAAGCAAGCTCACGAGCAAATGTGCTTTTCCCACTTCCGGGCGAGCCTATAACCATAATTCGATTTCCGGTGGACATATACCTGTTTCCTGACCTTTTTGCATCTAAGAACAAACACAAGTTACTGCGGATGCCTGCGCAAGACCATTTTGCTGACATTAGCAAAATGGTTGGCATACTTTGCAGGCTACCTTTTCGTTCAATTCTGCTTCTTCAGTGGTATCATATAACAATAGGTCGGGTTTGCCCCAAATCTTTGAGCATCCCACCTTGTGGTAATATCTGGATTTGCTCACGCTTGCTAGCTGAAATTGCTTACAAGATAATCGAAAAACAAGATTACCTTTAGCGAATTGGCTTCTGTTCCATATCCGGTATCGGCACCGTGTAAAATTGCATGCCTACTTATAAACGCTGGAAGCTGACCAAAGAGGAATGGGAAAAGTAGTATCGTGGTGTAAAAATCCCTATTTGCAGAGCTTATTAATCCCATAAGATTACTTGGTTGCGCCGCAAATAGCTTCTCAACATACTCAACTAGCTTTTTACCCGATAGATGCCCTTTATGCCCATAGTATTCAGCAATAACTCCATCTATTTGAGGAAGCATAGACGGTACTGATAGCCAATAGTTCTTGCTTATATGAGCATCCATAACCGCGCGAAGTATTGGTAAGCGATGTTTTAGAAAAAGCCGATGCTCCCAATTTTCATGGATTCTCTCTAATTTATCATTTCCGTAGCAACTCAATACAAGTTTTTCTATAGCCCTGCCAATTGCTGGTTCATCATTCTCAGATTGATCGCGCATAATCGTTCGCAAATCACCGAGACCAAGTTCCACAGGCGGAGGCCAACCATAACTTAGAAGGAACGGGAATGCATTTCTTATGTCATTTGTCAGTGATTGTGAATCAAAATGCCGTAGCACATCTGATGCTCGCCGCGACATTTCGGCGAAAGCCGCCATTGTCTTCATCAAATCGTTCTGCTTTGCAATTGTCAATCTGAGCTGACCGAACATGGAAGTGACAGATGAAGCTGTGGCCGCCAATTCAGAATATTGATTCAGTTGTTCTGCAATACGGGATAACATTTCTTTGTTCAATTTATCATCCCTTCTCATCCAACCTTCACAGTCGAGCTTCCCAGCATGCTTTCAATATCAGCCACAAACTTAGTGCTGGCGTTTACGCGGTATTTGGTGACCACTTTTTGGCGAGCGCCGCAGTGCTCCATCCAGAAGAAGACGGGGCTTTCGCCGGGGTTCGAGTCCAGCAGAGCCTTCAGGCTGCCCAGGCGGTCGGCAGAGGCGCCGTTGATGCGAATATGGACGGCGCGCGGGGCATTTGGCTTGGTGGAACCTGCTCGATTGACTTTTTGAACAGGGCTCACGGATTCGCCGCGAATTTCAACTTCAAATGCCGTGTCCTCATCGTCAGCGGCAGCGCCGAAGCGTTCGCGGTGGACAGCCTTGCCCTTTATCAAGACAACTTTATCCTTGACCAAAAGCTGCTCGCAGGTCTTGAGGTCTCTTGGGAAGAATGTGACATCGATGCTGCCGTAAAGGTCTTCGATCTTCACGACGGCCATTTTTTCATTGCGCCTGGTAATGCGGAACCGAACGTCCGATATTATACCGCCGATTACGCATTCTTTGCCGTCTTCCAGCTCGGAATAGTTGGCGGCGTTCGCGGTGGCGCTGCGCTCCAGATTGGCGCGCAGGTTTTCGAGCGGATGCCCCGATAGATATAGGCCGACGAGATCCTTCTCCATCGAAAAGAAATCTTCGGGCTTGAAGTCTGATATGTGATTATATTTGTTCAGGTCATAGTGGCAGTTATCGGCTGAATCTGTGCCAAAAAGCCCAACTTGACCGGATTTTGATTCCCTAAGTTTTGTCGCCGCATGGTTCATAGCATCCGGCAGCATTTCCAATAGCTGCGCGCGATTTGGGTTCACGGACGAGAACGCGCCAACCTTAATAAGGCTCTCAACGGTGTTCTTATTGATGGTGACACTCTCGGATACTCGCTCGCAGAAATCGAACAGATCGGTAAACTTCCCGCCCGATTCCCTCGCCGCCGCCATTCCATCGATCACCGCGCGGCCGCAGCCTTTGATAGCTGCCAATCCCAATCGGATGCCGAAATCAAAGCTGGAACCCTCTTTGCGCTCCGCCAGCTTCTCCACGGTAAACTCCGCGCAGCTATTGTTCACATCCGGCGGCAAAATCTCTATGCCGAAGCGTTTGCAGTCTTCGATATACATCGAGAGCTTGTCTTTATCGTCCATATTTGCCGAAAGGAGCGCCGCACAGTATTCTACGGGGTAATTCGCCTTCATATAAGCCGTTCGATACGCAACGAATGCATAGCAGACCGCATGCGCCTTATTAAACGCGTAACCGGCGAACGGCTCCACCTGCTCAAAGATGGCCGCAGCAATTCTCGGAGCGACGCCATTCTTTTTCGCGCCTTCGAGGAACTTCTCCTTCTCCTTGTCCATTATCTCTTTGTTTTTATTGGACATGGCCTTGCGAAGGAGATCCGCCTGGCCCATAGAGAACCCGGCGATTGCGCGGGCGATGTTCAGAACCTGCTCCTGGTAGCAGATGACGCCGTAGGTCTCTTCAAGAATAGGCTCAAGTTTCGGATGCAGATACTTAATCGGCTCATTTCCGAACTTCGAGCGCACAAACTTGGGAATAAACTGCATCGGCCCAGGGCGATAGAGCGCCACAATAGCGGCGAGTTCTCGCACCGAGTTCGGCTTGAGATCGACAACGTTTCTGCGCATACCCGCGCTTTCAAGCTGGAAAACGCCGTTTGTATCGCCCCGCCCGAGCATTTCATAGGTTTTGGAGTCATCCAGAGGAATCTTCATGATATCGACGTCGATGCCATGGCTCTGCTTCACATTTTTGATGGCATGAGCAAGGATTGTGAGGTTCGCAAGTCCCAAAAAGTCCATCTTCAGAAGACCGACCTTCGCGATGTCCTTTTTTGCCATCTGCGCCACAAACTCGCCCTTGCCGCCCTGCTGTACCGGCACGTGCTCCGTGAGCGGGTCGTCGGAGATGAGCACACCCGCCGCATGCACGCCGACGTTGCGGTTGATCCCCTCCAGAGTCTTCGCGGTATCAATCAGCCTCTTGACGCTTGATGTGCCATCATAGGCGCGTTTGAGCTCGGGATTGACTTGCAGTGCATCGTCAATAGTGATTCCTATGGGCATATTCGGGATCATCTTGCAGACCTTATCAACCTCAGCCAGGTCCATTCCAAGCACTCGGCCACAGTCGCGCACAGCCGCGCGCGCTTTCATGCTGCCGAATGTTGCAATCTGGCCGACACGATCCCGCCCATATTTCTGGCAGGCATATTGTATAAGCTCCTCGCGGCGGTCGTCCTGAATATCAAGATCGACATCGGGCATCTCCGCGCGCTCGGGGTTAAGGAATCGCTCAAAAGCCAGGCCGTATTCGATGGGGTCAACGTCCGTAATTCCCAATCCGTAACCCACCAGGCTCGATGCAGCAGACCCTCTCGCGCCGATATACATCCCCTGCGCTCGTGCGAAGTCAGTGAAATCACGCACAATAAGCATATAGAGCGGGAAGCCGCAGTCGTTGATGATCCGGCACTCGTAATCGAACTGCTTCTTGTAATCCTCCGGCGGTTCATAGCCCATGCGACGTGTCAGACCGTCCCAGCCTTCCTTATACATGTAGTCCCCAGGCGCAATGCCTTCAGGCACGCCCGGGTCAGGCAGCTTTGATCTGCCAAAATCGAAATCAAGATTGCATCGGTCGGCTATTTCGAGGGTATTGGCATAGGCATCAGGATGATTGGGGAACAACAGCCCCATCTCTTCCTGATTCTTGAAATAAAACTCATGCGTGCCAAATCTGAGCCGATTCGGGTCATCGAGGGTCGAGCCGGTCTGTATGCAAAGAAGCACATCATGCGCTTCAGCGTCTTTTTTGGCGGTGTAATGGCTGTCATTCGACACTACCAGCGGAACCCCAGTGATCTCATGCAGCCTGATTAGCGCCTCATTGGTAGGTTTCTGCTCGGCCAAGCCGTGGTCATGAAGCTCAAGATAGAAGTTTTCCTTGCCGAAGATATCCAGATATTCACCAAGCGACCTCTCAGCCTGCGCCAAATCACCTTGTAAAATATGGTAAGGAATTTCGCCGCCGAGGCACGCGGACATAGCAATCAACTCATCCGAATATTGCGCCAGAAGCTCTTTATCGACCCTGGGTTTGTAATAGAAGCCTTCGCTGAACGCCATGCTGACCAGTTTTATGAGGTTCTTATAACCCTTTTCGCTCTTCGCAAGAAGAACGAGATGGTGCTGTTCTTTATCTAGCCTGGCGTCTTTTTGCGTGCGATGGCGCGGGGCCACATAGACCTCGCAGCCCAGAATCGGCTTAATACCAGCGGCTTTGGCCTCGGAATAAAATTGGAGATTGCCATACATCACGCCATGGTCGGTAATAGCCACAGACGGCATTTCATATTCCTGCGCCGCTTTGATGATTTCCTTAATCCGGCTGGCGCCGTCAAGCAAGCTATACTCGGTATGCGTATGAAGATGAACAAAACCAGGCGCGCTCATATTTTTCCTAACCTGATCGGCGCTATAAAACGAAGTGCGGACCGAACAGGCTATATTTTACCACAGATAGAAGCATATTTGGAGGGTTTAAGACATTAAGAATCCAGAAGTTTTGGACATCCGTTTCCAGAAATCAAGCGTCTCAATTCGTGCCAACTGCATCGGTTTACGGGTATTACTAGATTAGGGCTGCAATGTTTTTGAATGCGAAGTGGTTGATATGGTCATTACTATCCTGGTTCTGTTCATGGCTTTAATCGGCTTTGCCGATAGCTTTTACTATACTTTGCTGCACTATGGTTATTTGGGATTCCAATCCCCCGTGGTGCCTATGATTTGCGAACTCAAGCAAAGCGTGTGCCGAACACTCGCCACCAGTGCTTGGGCGAGCACATTCGGTATTCCGAACAGCATATTCGGCATGGGCTATTATGCGCTGGTGGGGATTGCGGCAGTATCACGTTTCAAGCTCAAATATTGGCCTTTCGGCGCGGCTTTGACGGCAATTTCGATCTTTGCCGCGTTATTCAGTATCTATTTGGCCTGGGCAATGGTTTTCATGGTGCATGAAATCTGCCCGCTATGTGTAGCCGCACAGGTAATCAACATAATACTGGCCATTATCTTCACCACGACAAGATAGGCCGCCTGTCTAGTGGGTAAGGCTAATATGTCAATTGACATGGAGGATGATATGGGCGGGTTAAAAATCGGAAAAATTCTCGGGTTCGAGATTAGTATAGATTGGTCATGGTTGCTGATATTCTTGCTGGTGACATACACCCTGGCTATGGGCTATTTCCCGGCCTTCTATCCCAGCTTCAATACCACAACAAACTGGATAATGGGTGTGCTTGCGGCGCTGGCGCTATTTGCATCTGTGTTGGTTCATGAGCTGAGCCACAGCGTGGTTGCGCGCAGGTTCGGGACGGAAGTCAAGGGAATCATGCTGTTCCTTTTTGGAGGTATGTCCCAAACTGCCAACGAGCCAAAATCGGCTGCAGAAGAGTTTTGGATGGCCATCGCCGGGCCGATAACGAGTTTCGTATTGGCGATCGGTTTCTATCTGTTGGGCATAGCTGGCGTGGCGGCTCTCTGGCCGAAACCTGTTATTGCCGTATTGGGATATCTGGCCCTGATCAACTTGATCTTGGGCATTTTCAACATGGTACCGGGTTTCCCTCTTGATGGCGGTCGGGTGCTGCGCTCAGCTATATGGGCATGGACGGACGACCTTCCCAAAGCCACCCGCTACGCTTCCAACGCCGGCCAGGTATTCGGCTATGCTCTAATGGCATTCGGATTCCTGAACATCCTCCGGGGCAACCTCGTAGGCGGGCTCTGGCTGATCTTCATCGGCTGGTTCCTGTCGGGCGCCGCAAGACAGAGCTACCAGCAGATGATGATGAGAAAAGCGCTGACCGGGGTGCGAGTCGAGCAGGTAATGACCACTAACGTCCCGGCTGTCCCGGCAGACTTGAGCATACGGCAATTTGTGGAAGATATGCTCCTAAACAACGAATATTCATGCTACCCTGTCATTCAAAATGACGAAGTAATAGGCGTTATCGGCATAGAAGAGGTGCGCATGATCCCATCAGAGAAATGGGACTTTGTAAGAGTCGGCGAGATTCAGCGCCACATAGACAGCGCCTATGAGATCAGCATGGAAGACGATGCCTGGGAAGCGCTTTCAAAACTAGCAGACCAATCGGTTTGCAGGCTGGTGGTCATGGACAACAACCACCTGAAAGGCACGGTCGGCCGTGAATCGGTCTTCAAATTGCTGCAGACCAAAATTCAGATGGGTATGTAAGAATTCTCGATTAGTCTTCATGCCAATCGTTATTTATGTTCCTATTTGGGAACACCTGCGCCCGCTTTTGCGGTAGAATATAGCGGAGGGGCTGCCAAATGGAAACATCAAACGCGGCGAGATCGTTTATGATTGTTTTGCTATTCATGCTTAGCTGTTTCATAATAATCATGAACCTTCGCAATATATTCCGCCTGACTTTTAATATGTCAGTGAGCAGGCTATCATTAATCGTCTGGAGTTTGCTGGGCTTGTTTTTTGCGTATTGCGTAGTCGATATGTTTTACATTGAGCCTACCTGGGTGAAGATCGAACATAATACTATTACAACCAGCAAGCTTCCGCAAGGCGCTCGGTTTCGCATAGTCCAGCTCTCGGATTTACACATGGAACAGTTCGGCAAGCGCGAAAGACGAATGATCTACTTGACGGCAATGGCGCAACCAGACATAATTGTCCTTACGGGTGATTATGTGAACACTGACAACAATCCTAAATGTGGCGAGCTGCTCGAAGATGTCGGCAGACGCCTCTGCGATATAGCGCCCACCTATGCAGTGGAAGGCAATTGGGACAGCAATGTCCATATGGCTTCTCTGGAGAGGGGCGGTGTGAAGATACTCAACGATTGGACTGAGATCAAAGGCAAGGGCGCTGCGCGAATCGCGCTGGTCGGGTATTTATGGTCAGGCAATAGATACCGGAAACCTTGTCCAAGAGAGATGGAGCCTGACTATAAGGCGCTGCTGTGCCATACGTCGTATTTGCAGGGTGTTGGGTCGAGTTGGATGGACCTTGCGCTGACCGGCCATACCCATGGCGGCCAACTTCGAGTCCCAATCTTCGGGGCGCTGCTTCCCGATCAGTGCTTGGTGGGCAAATATCAGAAAGGCCTTTATCAATACAAACAAGGCAAACTGTATGTAAACAGCGGAATCGGGATGGAGGGAGGAGCCCCCCAGGTAAGATTCTTCTGCAGGCCGATAGTGGCTGTAATCGATATCGTTGGAAAGAAGGAATAGATTTTAATGTTGAGAGCATTCTGGATGTGGGACCCCATCTCAAGCGGAACATATAGAGCCATCCTGAGGTTCTCGAAGGACGATGAGCCTTATGCTTATCTAAACAATAAATGGTTCTTTGACAAAAGCGTTTGGCAGAAAATGTTGCGCACGATGAGCGGCTGCGGTTTCAATGCTCTGGCGCTTGCAAACACGCATCCGTTTCCCTTTCTTGTAGACCTAACCCGCTATCCCGAGGCCAAAGTTATTGATGACACGCGGCTCCAAGAGTATCAATCCATGCATCATTGGATATTCGAGACGGCATTCGATTATGGCTTGGCCCCATATCTGGCGTTCTATAATCTATATTTGCCTGCGCCCCTGCTCAAGGTGCGCGGAATTGAGCCCGAAAAGGCTGCGATTGGGTCGGATTTCTCAATAGAATATACAAAGCATTGCTTCCGAACGGTACTTGAAACTTATCCCGAGATTGTTGGCTTTATTGCGGATGTTGGCGGGATCGAGGGCGAGAATGTGTTCGGGCGTCCCGATTTAATCGGGACAGCCCGATTTGTGCAGCAGGCAATTTTGGACACAATGGACGCCGCCAGCCCCGAGGCAGCCATATATTTGCGTGGATTCGCAGGTGAGCCATCCGATCTCATCGACAAGATCGCACGGCGCGGCAACAGGCCCATTCACTACATCGCCTCATACACCCATGATCATCTGGTCGGCGCTGGCGCGGATGCGAGTTTTGCCAAGTGGGTCGAGGCTGCGGAAGCCGAACGCGTAATGGCGGAGTTCGCCCCATCCAATTTCGAGCCATGGACGAGTTTCTCCTATGATTCCGTTGAGGAAATCATCGGCGACCTAACCATCGCGAGTTGCAATGGCCTACTCCTGGCGCCGCTGAGCCCGTTCGAGTGGCCGCACGTTTCAGATAGCTGCTTTAAGTATCAATGGCAGCGAGACCTTCCCTGGTATAACGTTTGGGGCGGGTCCAGCGTTGCTCGAATGCTGCACGAAGGCCAGCCGAAGTGGCTTTCGCGCAACGCAAAGCTGATCCCAGGGTTTTCGGCGGGTTCACGCATACTTGAGCTTTTGAGCCTCTATATCGCAGGCGACAGATCCTGCGGCTGGCGGCCGCAGTTCTGTGCGCTCCATGATGAAGCCGATGCCCAGCCTCATTTACTTTCTATCGCAGATTTGCTCTCGATGGAATCCGGCGAAAGCTGGTGGGAAGAGGTGACCGGTGACAGAGCAGTGCACCTGGATGAGTATGTGAAGTCTGGCACCCCTGAAGACGCCTACGGCCCAGATGAGCTCATTGAGGAGCTTGCGGACCTTTCTGAGCAAGCGATTGCCGCAGGAGAAAAGGGCATGCGAAGCAACTCGGGCGAAAAAGAGCTGCCGTCATTCGCGTGCGATGCTTTCTGCATGGGCAAGCTCGGAGCATTCTATGTTGAAAGATTCAGAGCAGCGCTCGCTCACGCCAGAAGCGAAGCCCCGGAAGCCTTGGAGCACATGAGCCGAGCCTTGGGCCTTTTCAAAGAGATTCAGTCGGTGGATTCATCGCACCGAGAGTCTTGCAGAATAAGAACTGACCACTCAGCCGCTGCCGATGCCTGGTACGCCGTCGTAAATGCGCTGGAAACCGAACTCGCAGACGCGTGCGAGGGCAGGTTCGAAAGAGGCACAGCATACCAATTGCAGCCTTAAAAAACTAGACGCGTTTAACTGGTTCGGATTCGGGCTCGTCGGCTATCGCGCGCGATGCGGGCGGCAACCGGCGCGGCTTGCGCTTGGAAAATGCACTGTTTAGATTGATGAGAACCGCAACGAACAAGAACGTTATGATGCCGCCGATGGCGGTATTCAACATAACGCGCGGGGCGATTTTCTTGTTGTTGGGCCGGGCGCGGTCGATTATCTGGTAATCGCCATCCTCACCCTTTTGAGTGATACGAGCCATCTGATATTGCTCGGTCAGCAGCTCATAGGTCTTGGACAGCACCATAATCTCGCGTTGAAGCTGGGCGTATTTGGTTGCCATCGCAGGCAAATTGGCCAATTTAGCGGTTAGCTCATCACGCTTTTTGGCGACAAATTCACGAGATGATTCCAGGGACTTTCGCTTAACTTCCTGGCTCACGAGTATATCAAGATTACCCTCGCTGTTGAGTTCGCTTTTGATGCTCTGCAGCTGAGTGTCCAGTTCCAGAATGTTACCCTCCAGCACACCCATCTGCTGAATCCAGGCTCTGGTCTCCTCGTCAATCAAAGTGACGTTATTGTTCTCCAGGAACTTGGTCAGCTTCTGCTCAGCCCGGTCAAGATCACGGCTCGTATCGGTCAGTTTCTCAGATATGAAAGCAATCTTCTTTTTCGAGCTGGTCACCATCAACGATTCGAGATTATCCAACATGGTGTTGATAATTTTCGCCGCGAGGTCTGGGCTGTAGGCTTTCAGCTTGATCGTAATGCTGCCGCCCTTGTTTTCGCTGACCGCAAGATTATTGCAGAAAAGCTCTATAGTCTCATCTTCATTCAAGCGTTTCTTGCCGACCATTCCCCAGTTATGAGGAAGATCATATTGGGCGGACACTTGCCTAAGAAGTGAATCGCTTTGGAGCAGTGTTACCAGGTAGCCACTGCTTCCGCCGCCTGAAGTCGGCAAAGAAATCGGCAGGTTTCTGAGCAGACTTGACGCCCCCGAGCTTTGCTGCACGTAGATTGTGGCGCTGGATTGGTAGACTTTAGGAAGCGATCTACTGTAGGCAAACATAGCGATAGCGCCGAGCAATGACGCAACCAGCAGCAGCTTCCAACGCGCAATAAGCGGCGCGAAGTAATCAATCAGGTCTATCTCATCGTTGTGGTAATTCTCTCTACTCTCCAAAACGCTAACCCTTTCATAGCCGTAAGCACGTGTTAATTGGCCCGCCATCAGGCAAAGGAATTGTACAGTCTATGAAGGCAGCTGTCAAGTGCATAGGCCGTTTGTAAGAGCTCAGACTTGGTGAGCATACTTGTCATCCTGAACTCGATTCAGGATCTGTTACGCTTAAGGCTTAGATTCCGAATCAAGTTCATTACCGTCCCATAGCATTCGATGTAATTGTTTTGAGTTCTGAGTTCTGAGTTCTGAGTTTTTGATTTGTCTTCGCACGAGTCATTCAGTCCAACTCGCCATCCTGAGGCTCCAACTCGCCATCCTGAGGCTCTCGAAGGATGAGCAGCATGATAAGCTTTCAAATCTAGCATTTCCTTATGACACCTGGCTGCAAAAACC
>JAPLCU010000204.1 GCA_026392045.1 Armatimonadota bacterium | reverse complement strand
AGCTTCGGCATCAGGATACCGAAGCAAGTCACAATGTAAGCTTCGGCATCAGGATACCGAAGCAAGTCACAATGTAAGCTTCGGCATCAGGATACCGAAGCAAGTCCAACAATGTAAGCTTCGGCATCAGGATACCGAAGTAAGTCCAACAATGTAAGCTTCGGCATCAGATACCGAAGCAAGTCCGCAAGTATACCAAACTCACGGGCGGGCGCATCAGAGATTGCGCCCGAACAATAGTATATCAAATTCACAGGTGCATCAGAGATTGCGCCCGAACAATGTGGGCTATGTTAGGCATTATAACATTGAAACGGGGTCAACATCCACCGTCACCTGCCTTCGCAGATTCGGCGCTGCTTCAAACGCCCACCGCAGCAATTCCAACAAAGCGTCCCGATTTGCCGATCTCAGCACCAGATGCCACCGATATTCGCCCCTAAGTTTCGAAAGCACGGCAGGCTGCGGACCTTTGATATCTATGCCCTTTCTCTGCGACATTCTCCCAGACTTAATTTGCTTAAGCAGAGCGTCCAAGCGTTCACAACCTGCATTCTCATCCTTGTCGCGCGAAACTATATTCACCAGCGCCCCAAACGGCGGATAACCCAGCTCCCGGCGGTCCTCAAGCTCATTTTTGTAAAATGCGGGATAATCATGCTCGACTGCGTTCACAATCGCCTCATGATCGGGATCGAATGTCTGAATAACGACCTCGCCTGGTCTTGTTCCCCTACCCGATCTCCCCGCCACCTGGGAAACAAGCTGAAAAGTGCGCTCAGATGCTCGAAAATCTGGTAAATTGAGCGAAGTGTCTGCGCTGATAATGCCCACCAGAGTCACGTTCGGAAAATCCAGACCTTTCGCAATCATCTGGGTGCCAACGAGTATGTCCGCCTCACCCTTTCTGAACGCTCCAAGAATCATGCCATGCGAACCCTTGCGCGCAGTTGTGTCACGATCCATTCTCAGCACTCTTGCGCCTGGGAACGCCTTTTTGGTCTCCTCTTCGACGCGCTCGGTGCCGATTCCAAACCCCTTGAGCCTGTTACCCTCGCATTTTGGGCAACAATCAGGCGCAGGCACAGAGAAATCACAATGATGACAACTGACTCTCTTCAAGGCGCTGGAATATTTCAATGACACTGCGCAATTGGGGCAGTGATACACAAATCCACAATCCCTGCAAAGCATAATGGTCGAATAGGCGCGCCGGTTCTGAAGCAAGATTACCTGTTCACCAAGCTCCAGCCGCTCTCGAATACCCTCTTCCAAAATCCCGCTGAAGATACTAGCCCTGCCCTGCGCCCAATCCTTGCGAAGGTCGGCGATGTGCACTTTCGGCATAGGCCTGTTTTCCACGCGTTTGAGCATGGCAATAAGCTTGCTCTGGCCAGTCTGCGCCAGGTAATAACTCTCTATACTTGGTGTCGCGCTGCCCAGCACAACAACTGCCCCTGAATCCAGCGCCCGCCGAATCGCTACTTCGCGGCCATTGTACCGAGGCGAAATATCTTGCTTATAACTATTTTCGTGCTCTTCATCTACAATAACAAGCCCCAGATCGCGCAATGGAGCAAACACCGCAGACCGCGCTCCGAGCGCCACTCTAGCCTCGCCCTCATCTATCCTGACCCATTCATCGAAACGCTCACCAACCGAAAGCGCGCTATGCAGCACGGCCACCTGCTGGCCGAAGTGGCTCTTAAAAATATTCATCACTTGAGTGGTCAGGGCAATTTCCGGCAGCAATACGAGGCTCGTCTTGCCCATCTCCAGCGCCTTTTCTATGCAGCGCAAATAGACCTCGGTCTTGCCGCTTGCAGTGACGCCGAACATCAAATATCTGGAAAACTTGCCGGAGTCAATTGAAGCACATATTCTATCAACTGCCAGCTGCTGCTCATCAGTCAGCGTCACTCGCTTCAAATCGATTTTTGAAAACACGGGCTGCCGTCTGAAGATAATATCGACTCCCGAAAGAATGCCTTTCTTCTGTAACGAAGATATCGCCGACGCCGACAGACCATGCCGCTGAACCATCTCAACAAAGGTCACCTCTCTATCAAGATCCCTGATCAATTGCAGCGCCTCTGCCTGCTTGCCTTTCAAAGAGGCGATCATCGCCTCATCTACGATCACGCCATCCGCAATCTTCACGCCTTTTAGCGCTTTAGGCTTCCCAATCGGTGCAATCAACTCCCACTCGCGCCGCACCAGGCCTTTATTCTCCAGATTTCGAAGTGTGCGCGAGATCGACGCCTTGTCCTTGCCATTTGAAATGCTTTCGACTGTTTGTCCTTCACCTCCCTCGCGTATCTTATCAAACAAATCAAGCTCCGATGGGGTGAGATGAGGGATATTGTCGGGTGTCTGCACAACGATGCGCGCCTGCACACGCGTATTCATATTGCCAGGCATCATTGAAGAAACCACACGTGCCAAAGGGCAAAGATATTGCTCAGATATCCATTCCGCCAGCCTGAGCATATCCTCGGTCAGCCTTACCGGGCAATCCAGCTTTGCTAGTATATTCCGCGTCTTTTCGACGGCAGGATTTTCCTCAAAACCCACAACATAACCAATGGCCTGGCGGGAAGCCAGGGGCACCAGCACACACGCGCCGATGCTTATCCTTCCAGTCAGGCCATCAGGAATTGCGTAAGTAAGAGAATCAATTGAGCTGGTCGAGCCGGTATCAACTACGACCCTTGCATACAATTATATCCCCGCTTCCTTTTTCAAGGTCTCTGCCATGTCAGTTGACTCCCACGACACATTCAGATCGGTTCGACCAAAGTGTCCATAGGCTGCTGTCTGCTTATAAATCGGTCTTCTTAACTGCAGCTTTTCGATGATACCCCTGGGAGTAAGATCGAAGTATTTCATAATCATCTCAGCGATCTTTTCTTCAGGAATAGCGTTTGTCCGCCAAGTATCAACCATAATGCCCATAGGCTCGGCCTTACCAATTGCATAAGCAACCTGAATTTCACATCTCTTTGCAAGCCCTGCGGCAACAATATTCTTGGCAACATATCTCATCATGTAAGCGGCTGAGCGGTCGACCTTGGTTGGGTCTTTTCCACTGAAAGAACCGCCGCCATGCTTGGCCATTCCGCCGTAGGTATCAACGATAATCTTTCGACCGGTCAGACCGGTGTCGCCCTGAGGACCGCCAACCACAAATGCGCCGGTCGGGTTCACATAAAACTCAGTCTTGGCATCAAACATACCTTTCGGCAGAATCGGCTTGATTACCCGCTCGATCATATCCTCACGGATGGTGCTTTGAGGAATATTAGGCGCATGCTGAGTAGAGACAACAACCTTGTCTATTCTTATCGGCCTGCCGCCTTCATACTCAACCGTAACCTGGGTCTTACCGTCGGGACGCAAATAAGCGACCTCATTATCCTTGCGGATTGCCGCCAAACGCCTGGCCATCTTATGCGCGATCATAATCGGCATCGGCATAAGCTCTGGGGTTTCATCGCAGGCAAAACCGAACATCATTCCCTGATCACCCGCGCCGCCGGTGTCTACACCCATCGCGATATCCGGTGATTGGGACTGTATAGCAACCATCACACCGCAGGTCTCATGATCAAAGCCATATTTTGCCCTCGAATAGCCAACCTGCTCGACCGTTCTTCTTACAATATCGGGAATTTCGACATAAGCGCGCGTGGTAATTTCACCCGCAACAATAACCATACCAGTGGTAAGAAGCGACTCACAGGCCACTCTTCCCATTGGGTCCTGTTCTAAAATCGCATCTAATACAGCATCAGATATCTGATCAGCCATCTTATCGGGATGTCCCTCAGTGACCGACTCAGACGTAAACATGTGTGCTTTTGAGCTCAAGACAACTCCTCCCATAGGTTCTTTTTAATATAATCAAGAATTCCATTGGCAACTTCACGCTTCGACATTCGCGGCCATTGAACCCTATCGCCCGCTGCCGACAATAAAGTGACCTGGTTGGAATCGCTGCCGAAAGTCTCACTTCCAGGAGAGACATCGTTCGCTACAATCAAATCCAGGTTCTTCTTACGCAGCTTCTCTTGGGCGTAATTCTCTAAATTCTCGGTTTCAGCAGCAAAGCCAACCAAAATAGTTCCATCTTTATGTTTCCCTAACTCTGCCAGAATATCCTCCGCCTTATCAAGATCAAGAGTCATTCGGGTGGATTTCTTTATCTTCTGGTCTTTCACAACAGCAGGTGTAAAATCAGCAGGCGCCGCTGCGCTTATGAAAATCTGAACATCTCCGGCTCGGTCGACCACTGCATCGAACATCTCACGCACAGTCTTCACTCTGACAATTTCCACATTTGCAGGCGCATCAAGTTCCGTAGGCCCGCTAATCAGGGTCACTTCCGCGCCCCTCGCGACAGCCATCTCTGCTATGGCATAACCCATCTTCCCAGATGAACGATTAGAAATATATCTCACAGGGTCTATCGGTTCTTGCGTGGGACCTGCTGTGACAAGAATCTTTACTCCCGAATAATCTCGCGGGCCGCCCATTAAAGACTCTTCAACGAACTGAACAATCAAATCCGGGTCGGCAAGTCTCCCAACGCCCTCATCTCCGCATGCCAGCCGTCCAACTCCCGGCTCCACAAATATGCATCCATGCTGCCTGAGCCTGTCCATATTGGCCACCACAATCGGATTCGTATACATATTTACGTTCATAGCAGGGGCAATAATAACCGGACATCGCACCACCATAGCCATCGTCGAAAGCATATCGTCCGCAATGCCGTTGGCAATTTTCCCAATAATATTAGCTGATGCAGGGGCAACCAGCAGCAAATCAGCGCTCTCCGGTAATGATACATGGGTAATCTCAGGCTTGGTGGGCGGATCGAATATTCCACTAATCACCTGATTCCCCGTGAGCGACCAAAAAGTAGCCTCCCCAATAAACTCTTTGGCGTTTTTCGTCATCACCACGTAAACATCCGCACCACGCTTCACAAGCGCGCTCGCCAAATACGCGGCTTTATATGCGGCAATGCTTCCGGTTATGCCCAATATTATCTTCTTACCGGACAAAACGCCCTCGCAAGAATTATTGTTTGATCCTGCAGTGTTCGGCACTTATAACCGCCTTCAATTCTTCTGCGGCCCTCGCCACAGAGTCGTTTACAATCATATATTGATAATCAGGAATGTGCTCAAGTTCCGCAAGCGCTCTATTCAGGCGCCCTGCGATTATATCGTCGGCCTCAGTTCCCCTGCTGCGCAATCGTCTTTCCAGTTCCTCCAGAGAAGGCGCTACAAGGAATACCATTACAGCCTCGGGCATCTGCTTTTTCACGGCCCGCCCGCCCTGCACCTCAATCTTGAGGATAACGTCTGTTCCGTCAGCCAGCTTTTCCTCGACCCACTTACGAGGAGTTCCATAGAGATTTCCATAAAACTCAGCGTATTCAAGAAAACCGCCATGTTCTATACGTCTTTGGAACTCTTCATGGCTCACAAAATTATAATCAACGCCGTCGATTTCATTTTTACGAGGCTCGCGGGTTGTGGTTGTGACGCATCGCTTTACATCAGGGCAAATCTTGCTAAACTCATCCAACACGGAGTCTTTTCCCACGCCCGATGGCCCACTCACTACTATCAACAACCCGCTGCGGCGAGTATACTTATCCCAGGTCTGCATCTTGGCCCTCGCTTGTAGGGGTTTCAATTCTTTTTGCCAGAGTTTCGGGTCCCAATCCTGAGATCACCAGCCTGCCGTCATCCGTAAATACTACGCTTTTGGTTTTTCGGCCCGCAGTGGCATCTATAAGCGTACCTTCCTGCCGCGCTTCTTGCACAGCGCGTTTTACCGGCGAAGACTCTACCGGGCTAATGGCGATCACACGTGCGCGCGCCACATAATTGCCAAATCCTACACTAAACACGCTCACGCTTTGCTCACGACCTCCATCAACCAAATATTAAGTCTTCCAGAGTATATCATGAGGCACATCCAGTGTCAACGAATAAACTTCACCTTGCACAGCTTCTTTTGCAATACCGCGTCGAACTCGTGGTGGTCACAAGTCCAGACTTCCACGCCCAGGCGGTTAGCCAGTGCGATACAAACGCAGTCGGCAAGGGATACGCGAGGGTGAACCGCCTTAATGTTCCCGGCATCTTGCCAGAAATCAGTATCCATATCTTCCCGAACAAAAGCCCCCGCCATAACGAGCCGGTTAATGACCTCCTTTGCGCGGCTCTCCCCTGCGTGACGCGTAAGGTCATAATAGACTTCGCACAGGTTCAAGGCGTGGACTACGCAAGTATTGTCTTTGTCAGAAAGCAGGGAATCCACGAGTTCTCCGCCGGGTTCCCTCCGAAGAAGCGCAATCAGCGCGCATGAGTCCAATACGAGTATCATCAGGCCGCCCCTGCCGCCCGTTGTAATTTCGCTTCCTCAAGTTCCACTTCTTTGCGTTTGCTCTTCATGAACGCTTCAGCGCTGAAGCCGGGAATGTCGGCACAAATCCCCAGGGCAGAGATCCTTTCCACTGTCGGCGTTGACGGCTTACCGGAGAGGAACCATTCAAGGTCAGTTTCCACAACGCGCCAAGACCTGCCGAGCTTTCGCCCAGGAATCTTACCTTTGCGCAGGTATTCCCGGACGGTCAGAGGCTTCACTTGGAGCTTTTCAGCTACCTGTTCAACTGTAAGTATGCGTGCCATCAGTGTTTCAACCTCCACCTACATATACTATCTACATTCTTATTATACCACCGCATTATATATATTACAAACCGCATATTGGTGGGGGTAAGCGCTAACAAATAATATTTCGTTTCGGGATTTCCATTCCGCTTGACGCTCCACTCAAATCCCGAAAAACCGACAAATAATATTTCGTTTCGGGATTCGGTATGCTGTGGGAACGGTAAAAAAACCAGAGCTCCAATTTAGCACATTCAAGAGTTCCCGCAGCTATGTAAGCGCAAGCTGCGGGAATTGACGTTGCATGAGCATTGTTGCCTTATCGATCACCGTCATTCCCGCAGCATCCAAAAATCAAAACCCCATCTGCGGGTGCCTGCCGCCGTTCACCAAGATGTGCGCGCCGGTTACGCATCGACCTAGTTCACTGATGAAATACACGCAAGCGTATCCGATATCCTCCGGCTCAGCGATTTTTCGCAGGGGAGCCTCGCGTACATAGAAGTGATCCTGTGTGTCGCGGCCATTAGTGCGCTCGGTGCGGGTCCAGCCGGGGCTGACGATGTTAAAGGTGATATTCTCGCGACCATGGTCGAATGCCAAGCGGCGTGAAACTCCGACCATCGCGCTTTTCCCCGCGGTGTTTGCAAGTGGCGCTGAATATGCCTCGATATATTGATCAGATGAAATACTTACAACTCGTCCGCCACCTTGTCTTCGAAAATAAGGTAGAGCGGCGCGAGTGGTGTTGAGCAGGGAATGCGCGCCCATCTCGATTCGGGCCATAACAAAATCCCAGTTTGATTCAGATATAAACCATCCGCTCTCATCCGTGCCCAAGGCGCCATTCGCGTTGTTTACAATAGCATCAATGCGGCCATGACGCTCTACCATGCCGTCAATCATTGCTTTGACAGCCTCATAGTCTGAAACATCGCACTGCCATACGGTTGATTCAACTCCTAGAGCAGCTATCTTCCCTGCAACATCATCTGCGCGCTGAGCTTCCTCAAGATAACTTAGTGCGATAGACGCGCCATGCTCTGCGAGTGTAATTGCGATTCCCGCTCCAACATTTCTGCTCCCGCCTGTTACCAAAACCACTTTTCCATCCAAAAGACCCATATCTATCTCCTCTTTCTAAAGTCTGGCTTGCGGGTGCCGCCCCCCATTTTCGGAGGTGTTCGCCCGAACGCTGTCACGGGAATCATGGCAGCCTATCGGGTTCCTACCACCCGTCACAGGTATATTTGCGCCGCTGATAAAGGATGCGAGGTCGCTGATTAGAAGAGCGCAAGCATTGCCAATGTCCTCTGGTTCCGCTATTCGCTTCAGCGGCGTGAGCTTCACGTATGGGTTATCTGACACATCTGCGCCGTTGGTCTCGGAGCTGCGCGTCCACCCAGCGGTAATCATATTGAGCGTTATGTTATCGCTGCCCAGGTCCCAGTATATGAAACGGCGAGAGAGCGCCATTACAGCCCCTTCGGCAGCCATGCTTCTGATCTCACCCGAATAGGCTTCGTGCCAATGCTCGGAGATTATGTTAACGATGCGGCCGCTCCTTTGCTCTTTGAAATGCGGCAGTATAGCGAGTGTGGTATTCCATAGCCCCTTGGCCATAACGTCAGTGCTCTGAGCTACATCTTCCCAAGATATGTCATCTATATACCAGCCTTCAGTTTGATGGGTTCTGTCATTGGCATTATTAACAATAGCGTCTATTCTGCCATGCTTTTCCGCTATGCCGTCTATCATTGCCTTGACTGCATCCACGTCACGTACATCGCACTGCCAAACGCTTGCAGTCTTACCAAGAGCTTCAATTTCAAATGCAACCTTATTGGCGCGCTCAGCATTCGTTAAATACTGAACTGCTACATCCGCGCCCACACGGGCCAGCGCGAGGGCAACACCCGTGCCAATGTTTCCACTGCCACCAGTCACCAGCGCTACTTTTCCATCGAGAAGTCCCATGACTAATCTCCTTTAAGCCTTCTTGCTATCTTTCTATGCTTCTATGCTGATGTAATGAAAATGTAGTGGCCTCCTTGCGTAGCATGCGCTACAATGGAGTTAGTTAAGACCCAAAGGAGGCCATGAACATGATATACGTTGGAATTGATGTACACAAGAAAAGTTTGCAAACGTGCGTATTAA
>JAPLCU010000143.1 GCA_026392045.1 Armatimonadota bacterium | reverse complement strand
AGTTTTTGGTCGCCATCCTGAGTTTTTGGTCGCCATCCTGAGGCTCTCGAAGGATGAGCTTGTTTACCCGGCAAAATGCAAGTTCTAAACGCCCGCCTGCCAGTATGTGAAATCTTTGGCTGAATAAGTGATGATCATGTCTGCGCCTGCGCGCTTGATGGAGGTCAGAATCTCGTTCACGATTCTGCGCTCATCCACATAGCCCTTTTCAGCCGCAGCTTTGACCATGCAATACTCCCCTGAGACGTTATACGCAGCCACCGGCACATCAAATGACATCCGCGCATCGCTGATAATATCAAGATACGAAAGCGCAGGTTTGACCATTATAATGTCTGCGCCTTCCTCTACATCTAATGCCATCTCCTTGACGGCCTCGCGGCGATTGGGCGGATCCATTTGGTAGCTTGCTCTATCTCCAAACTGCAGCGCGCAATCGGCGGCGGCGCGGAACGGGCCATAGAACGCCGACGCGAACTTGGCTGCGTAAGACATGATAGGGGTGTTTTCGAACCCATTTTCATCAAGAGTCTCGCGAATGGCAAGCACCCTTCCATCCATCATGTCCGATGGCGCTACAATATCCGCGCCAGCTTCAGCATGTGAAAGCGCAGTCCTGGCTATCAGTTCCAGCGATTCATCATTGGCAACTTCCCCACCTTGCAGAACTCCGCAATGGCCGCCCGAAGTGTATTCGCACAGGCAGACATCCGTAAGGACAATCAGTTCCGGCACCGCTCGCTTAACAGCTCTTACAGCTCTCTGAATTATGCCGTCGTGAGCGTAGGCCTCAGAGCCGACTTCGTCCTTGTGCGCAGGTAAGCCAAAGAGCAAGATCGCAGGGATACCCAGTTTCGCCACTTCCTCGGCTTCTGTGCAAAGAGCGTCGATGGAAAAATGGAAAACTCCGGGCATCGAAGGCGCCTGCAGCTTGACATCCAGCCCGGGAACTACAAAAAGGGGATATATCAGGTCGTCGACGGTTACATTCACCTCGCGCACCATCCGGCGCAGCGTCTCCGAGCGGCGCAGTATTCTCATTCGATTAGCTGGAAATGACATTTAAGCTTCTCCGTATTAAATTGCAAGCCAGCATTAGCAAACCTGCTTTATCAATATTATTATACTACAATGAGCAGTATTTGTCGGGCTTTGTTCGGACATCCCGATTTAATCGGGATCGCCCGTCCCTTCCCAATTCATAATTCAAAACTCAGAACTCAGAACTCGCGCGAAGCGTTCTACGTTTGGGGTCTGAAAATGCCCGTAGTGTTACCAGATTTTACGAGTGGCAAGCTCGCATGAGCTTGATTAGAGCGGAATTCAGCCATGCTTTCAGGAATAATAGTTATGGAGCTTTACCAAAGGAAAGGAACCATAACCGCGTATGAAACTAAAAGAAGCATTTGCAGTTGTAATTCTATTGCTGGGCATGTTCGGTGTGATGATATGCATAAGCATCCCAAGTTTCGCTCAGGAACCAGGCGATTCTCTGCTATCTCCCGAGAACCCGGAGTTTCTGAGTTACCTGCGAAACAATTCTGGCATGCAGATCGAGGCAATGAGCGATTTCAGCCCGGGCCTCATTCCAGAGTCGATAGTTTTGCCTCGCTCTACCGGCGCAGGGAGCCGCAGTCTGTCTGCGACGCTTCCAGCGATATTCGATCTGCGCACTCTCGGTAAGCTCAACCCCGTCAGAGATCAGGGACAATGCGGCAGCTGCTGGGCATTCGCGAGCTGCGGTTCGCTCGAAAGCTCGTTGCTGCCGGGTGAGACATTGGATTTGTCTGAGAATAATCTCAAGAATTTGCATGGTTATAGCATTCCTCACAATGCTGGCGGAAACCGAACGATGTCCACTGCATATCTTGCCAGTTGGGCGGGACCGGTAACTGAAAGCAATGATCCCTATAACCCCAGCAGCGGTGTTTCGCCGCAAGGTTTGCTATCGGTTAAGCATGTCCAGGATGTCATTTATATTCCCGGGCGCGCCAGTGCGCTGGATAACAGTGCCATTAAGCAGGCGATAATGACTTATGGCGCAATGTACACTACATATTGTCACTCTAGTTCTTACTACAACACCGCAACTGCCAGCTACAACTATACCAGCACAGGCAGCCCGAATCATGCAGTGTGTATAGTTGGGTGGGATGACAACTATCCGGCGACCAAGTTCCTCAACCTTCCGGCAGGCAATGGCGCTTTCCTGATACGCAATAGTTGGGGCTCGTGGTGGGCGACAGGCGGCTATTTCTGGATTTCCTATTATGACGCTCGTTTGGCTAAGTCTGAAAATGCGATTTTTCTGACCGAACCAGCATCCAATTACAAAACCATTTACCAGTATGATGACCTCGGATGGGTAAGCAGCGTGGGTTGGAGCAACAACACAGCGTGGTTTGCCAACGTATTCACGGCGTCGGCAAGCGAATCTATCTCGGCTGTAAGCTGGTATAGCGCTTCGCCGAATTCTACCTATGCGGTTTATGTTTACACCGATCCAACATCAGGCCCTATAAATCCATCTGGTTACGTCTCATCGACTACCGGCGCTATGGCTACTGCGGGGTATCATACACTGAAGCTGAGTCAGTTGCTTCCTGTGACTGTGGGTCAGAAGTTCTCCGTAGTGGTAAAGCTTATAACCCCAGGTTACAACTATCCAATTCCCATCGAAATGCCTTACTCAGGTTACTCGGACGCAGCCACCGCGAGCGCAGGTCAGAGCTACTTAAGCGCTCTTGGGAGCTCCTGGTCTGATGCGACTACGTATTATCCGAATTCAAACGTTTGCTTGAAGGCTTTCTCGCAGGGAACATCGACGCCCACTGCTGGCGCCCTTGCTGTGACTCCTGTTTCAGCAATGACAGCCACCGGTCCGCACCTCGGGCCATTCACGGCGAAGCAAAGTTACATCCTGACCAACACGGGCCAGAGCGACATTGATTGGACTGCCTCTAATATTGGGCAAACTTGGCTGAGTTTGTCGAATACTGGCGGCACTCTTGCGAGTGGAACTACTGTTACTGTGGAAGTGTCCATCAATTCCGAAGCTGATAGCCTGGATCCCGGAATCTACAATGACACCGTAACATTCACCAACACAACTAATGGCAAAGGCAATGCAACAAGAGCCGTAAAGCTGACTGTCATCCCTGATCCGGGAATACTCACCTTGACTGGTGCCGATAGCATTAACTACACAGGGTTCGTAGGCGGGCCGTTCCAGTCGGTCAGCAAGACTTGCACGCTCACCAATACCGGCGCGAGCGCTCTAAGCTGGAATTCGCCCAAGGTTGGCAGCTGGATCACTTGCACTCCCAGCAGCGGCGCTCTTGCCAAAGGCGCGTCAACCACGGTAACAATCACATTGAATAGCGCAGCCACTTTACTTGTGGCAGGAGACTATGTTGGCACTGTCAATTTCACCAACACTACCACGGGAAAAGGCAACACCAGCCTCCCGATAACTTTGCAGGTGATGCAGGGCAGCTATCTTATGATGCCTGAGACTTACGCTTGGACCAGCCCGGCCAAGACCACCAGATTGATTTTAGCTGACAACGCCGTGAGCGCGGCAGTTGCCATTCCATTCACATTCACATTCTATGGCAAGACTTACACAAAAATATATGTGGGATCAAACGGCCTGATAGGCTTTGGCACGACCGGTATGACCAGTTACGCCAATACGGATTTGCCCAGGACAGCTGCACCCAACGCAGCTATCTATCCTTATTGGACCAACTTGAACCCTGCAAGAGGTGGTTATGTTAACGTAGGGACTGTGGGCGTGGCGCCGAACCGAGCGCTTGTGATTTCGTGGGCAGATGTGCCTTGGGGTACGACAAGCGTTAAGTTCAGATTCCAGACTCTTCTATATGAAGCCACTAGTGACATCGTGTTCCAATACGCGAATGTATCGACTGCCAATCTCACTTACGGCGCAGGCAAAAAGGCGACCATAGGCATCGAAAATGCGAACGGAACGCTTGCGAGCAGATACTCATACAATACGTATGGGACAGTGAAAAATAACAGAGCCATCAGGATAGGCGTTAGATAGAAATATTGAATAAACAAATAGATTGAGACAGGGCCGGGGTTTTCAAAACCTCGGCCCTTAAATCATTTTGAGCAAACCGTAAATCCAGAAAGAAAAGGCAGGATTCAGAGGTATTCGTATCGAAGCTATAATAAGTATAATGATTGTTCGGGCGGATTTGCAATCCCGCCCGCTCCGATCAACGAATGCGATATCCAGACAACGAGAAACAAGGGGATTACTCATTACATGCAACATACCAAATTTGCCGTCACGAACAAAGTCCAGCCTAAGCTCAAGCCGTTTGAACTGACACAAGTTCGCATATTGGATGGCCTTTTCAAGCATGCTTTGGAAGCCAATGCCAAGTGGCTTCTAGACCTTGAGGCTGATCGATTGCTTTCCAGGTTCCGCGAATTCGCGGGGCTTGAGCCTAAGGGTGAAATATATGGCGGATGGGAGTCCGGGGGCCTTTCCGGTCACTCGCTGGGACATTATCTCACAGCCTGCTCGCTCATGTATCAGGCAACCGGCGACCAGCGCTTCCTGGATAAGGTCAATTACATCGTCTCTGAGCTTGAAGAAGTTCAGCAGGCAAATGGCGGCTGCTTCATCAGCGGATTGCAAGATTGCAAGCGCATTTTCGGCGAAATTGCTGAGGGCAAGGTAAAGTCGGCCGGATTCGACCTCAACGGCGGCTGGGCGCCCTGGTATACCCAGCACAAACTTTTCAATGGCCTGAGAGACGCTTACCTCTACTGCGGCAACGAAAAGGCGAAAACTGTCCTTGCGAAACTCGGCGACTGGGCGATTGGCGTCACCAAGAATCTCACCGATGAGCTTTGGCAGGAGATGATGAGATGCGAGTATGGCGGCATGAATGAGGCCATGGCCGACGTCTACGCGATCACAGGCGAAGAGAAGTATCTGAATCTCGCTAAAAGATTCTTCGATAACATCGTCCTCGATCCGCTCACCAGGAGAGAGGACAATCTGACCGGCCTTCACGGCAACACGCAGATTCCTAAGCTCATCGGTTTGCAGCGCATCTATGAATTAACGGGTGATGACCGCTTCCACACCGCCGCAGATTTCTTCTGGAAAACGGTGGTCAATGAGCGCTCTTATGTTATCGGCGGAAACACCGAGGGCGAGTATTTTCATCAGAAAGACCGTCTTTCCGAGCGTCTTTCAGACCGCACCTGCGAAACATGCAACACTTACAACATGCTCAAGCTCACCAAGCAGCTTTTCGTGCACGATCCGATGGCTGAGATGGCGGATTACTATGAAAGAGCGCTTGTTAACCACATTTTGGCGTCGCAGAACCCTGAAGACGGCATGACCACCTACATGATGCCGCTTAGATCGGGCTGTGCCAAGGGCTTCAGCGATCCATACAACAGCTTCTGGTGCTGCACCGGCACGAGCATGGAGAACCATGCAAAATACGGCGAATACATCTATTTCAACGACGGCGGCGAGACCCTTTTCGTCAATCTGTTTATCGCTTCTGAGCTGAATTGGTGCGAAAAAGGCGTCAAGATCATCCAGCAGACCAAGTTCCCCGAGGAATCGTCCACAAAGCTCACAATAAGTTGCGCGAACCCCACCAATCTGACGGTGAAAATCAGGCACCCGTATTGGGTGGAGCAGGGCTTTGAAATCTTAGTGAACGGCGAGGCAGTCCATCTCCACAGCCATCCGGGAACCTATGCCGAAATTACCCGCGAATGGAAAGACGGCGACGTAGTCGAAGTTAAGCTGCCCATGACCCTGCGAACCGAGGGTTTTGCGGACAACTCCAACAGGGTTGCGCTAATGTATGGCCCGGTTGTTCTTTGCGCCGAGACCGACTACGACGCGGAAACCAGAATTATAGTTTCCGAGTTCGACAAAATCACATCCGGCCTCACACCCATAGCAGGCAAGACGCTCGAATTTGCCGGTTCTGACAATATGTTCCGAACGGTCAGCGGCGAGAAAATCGCCACCGCATTCAAGCCGCTTTACGCCGAATACAAAAAGGGCTTCGCGGTCTACTGGGATGCGTTCAACGAGAGCGCGTGGGATGATATCAAAGAGAAATATAAGGCCGAGCTCGATAAAATCAAGTCGCTCGAAAACCGCACCACGGACTTCATCCAACTCGGCGAAATGCAGCCGGAACGCGACCACAACCTCGAGGCTGTTAGATCAGGCGCTGGAATCTTCGTAAACCGCAAGTTCAGAAGAGCCGACCCAAGAGGCTGGTTCAGCTTCGATATGAAGGTAGACCCCGAAAAACAGGTCGAATTGCTTAGCGTTTACTCTGGCACTGAAGCCTGCAACTTCGAGATCTACGTGGACGATAAGTTGCTGGTCGAGCAGAAGCTGGGCGACAACAACCCCGGCGATTTCATCGATATAGCCACCGCTATCCCGCTGGAACTTACAAAAGGCAAAGAAACAGTAAAGATCAAGTTCATGCCCGGCCAGGGCTCCTACGTGGGCCGCGTCTTCGGATGCCGAATGATGATTAAAGAATAGAACATATATCCGGGCAGGACCCAAAATCCTGCCCGGATTTTACGCTGCGTGATATTTCACCCACTGAACATTCAGAATAGCTCAGGAGCGGCGTCTTGAACACTGAAGATATTTAGACTGATTCTCCAGGGAGTGTCTATAAAGAGATAATATCTCCTAGTAACCCGTAATATCTGGTTGCACCCCGTGTTATTTGTGGTATAATGAGATACAGTCACGTATGGAGGCAACAAATGCTTATTAGCTTTTCAATAGAAAACTGGATGTCTTTTCGCGATAAGGTTTCATTTTCAATGATTGCCAGTCGCGAGCGTCAGCACGGACAGCGTGTTCCTAGACTGACCAAATACAAAACAGGTGTTCTTCCGGTTGCTGCAATTTACGGTGGGAATGCATCTGGTAAGACTAATCTTTTTAAGGCGCTGTATTTCGTCCAAGATCTTGTTGTGAAAGGAACACACCCTAACAGCCTAATCCTTGTTGAACCATTCCGCTTGGACGCAAAGATGGCGGATCAGCCAACCCGGGTCGCAATTGAATTGCTCATTGATGAGATAATATATGAATTCAGTTTCGCCGTCACAAGGAAAGCTGTTCTTGAGGAAAAGCTTACAAGAATAACTAGCGCTGGCGAGATAGTCCTTTATGATCGCCACGATGGGAAACCGAATTTTGCCAAGTCGCTAAAGAATAACGCTGAGCTCCTTGGCTTTGCTTTCCAGGGAACCAGAGAAAATCAACTTTTTCTTACCAATTCTGTGTCCCAGAATGTAAAGGTCTTTGAGCCTGTATACAAATGGTTCGCTGAAAAGCTAGAGCTTGTTGCACCAAACACGCGATTTGGACCTTACCATCAGCTCTTGAAACAAGGGCACCCTCTTGCCATTACAATAAATGAACTGTTACCGCAGTTGGACACGGGAATCACTCATCTAGGTGGCGAAGAAATACCATTTGATAGCCTTACTTGTCCGGAATCTATGAAAGTAAGGTTACGCGAAGAAGTCAAAGAAGGTGTAACCGTAGCATTACGGGCTGACCCAATGAATGAGCGTTTTGTTATCAGCAGAAAGAATGGCGAATTAGTTGTCCAGAAGCTTGTTGCTTTCCACCCGAAGCAGGATGGTAACGAAGTTAAGTTTGAGATTCAGGAAGAGTCGGATGGCTCTCAACGAATTATTGATTTGCTTCCCGCATTTCTTAAAATATCCGAGAGAAATTCCGATAATGTTTATGTAATTGATGAGCTTGATAGGAGTCTGCACACTCTTTTGACAAGACAGTTGCTTGAGGCATATCTTAGCAATTGCTCTCATACAAGCCGTTCCCAACTACTGTTCACCACTCATGATGTCCTTTTGATGGACCAGCAGTTATTACGCAGAGATGAGATGTGGGTAACTGAGAGGGATTCCACAGGTAATACCAGCCTGCTGTCGTTTAGCGATTACAAAGATGTTCGATATGACAAAGACATTAGGAAAAGCTATTTGCAGGGACGCTTGGGCGGTATTCCTCGTCTCTTGACAGGTAGCCCGTTGATGAGAACGTGTGGCTTAGATAACGGGCGGAACGATTGATGAAATTGAAAAGAAGGCCACTTCAGCGGGTTATTGGCGAGCGTCGCTATCGAAAGCTGTTTCTAATAGCTGCCGAGGGTGGGAAAACAGAGCCGCAGTATTTTGGTGTCTTCAATGATCAACAGTCGGTGATCAGGGTTACCTGTTTCAAAGGCAAACATAGCTCTCCTATTGATGTGATGAAACAAATGAAAGAACGTCTCAAAGAGGAGAAGTTGCTGCCCAGCGATGAGGCCTGGTTGGTTGTTGACAAGGATAATTGGACTGACGAACAACTGCATCAGCTTTTTGAATGGTCTTGTGCGAAAGGTAACTATGGATTTGCGCTAAGCAATCCTAAGTTTGAGTACTGGCTTTTGCTTCATTTTGAGGACGGCAATGGCATTACCAGTTCTCGTGTGTGCTCTGAACGTTTGAAGAGACATTTGCCTGAATATGGTAAAGGAATCAACGCCAGCACATTTACCCAAGATAAGATTGAAGCGGCTATAGCACGAGCCAAGCTACGTGACAGCCCTAGGTGCCTTGACTGGCCACGAACATTCGGCTGCACCACAGTGTATAGACTGGTCGAGAACATTCTTAGTGCAAGAAGTTAGGAGTAGATATGATTCTTTAGTTGTCGATGCCGACCGGGATTTCCGCTTCGCTCAAATCCCGAAACGAATCGACCTGACTGCAAAAGGCTAGTCTCTTCCGGGCTTGTTCCCGAAACACCAATGTATGATCGTGACGAACCCCCCATTGCCCATCTGGGCCATGCGCGCCGATTTTTCTTGACAGGCAGCCTGCAAGTTGGGTATATTTTGACCTGTAGTTAATTCAGGAGGCATTATGGCTCTCGATTTATTGGATGCCTTGCGCGTGTGTGAGAGCAAGGTTAGTGAATACTTTCAGCAGCCGCGGTTCCGCGAATGGTTCAGGCCGCAGGATTTGCAGGATGCGGTTTTTGCGTATCTGGAGAGGCCGGGCAAGCGCCTGAGACCCGCGGTTCTTATGTGGGCTTGCGGTGCGGTTGGAGGCGATGAAAACGCTGCGCTTCCCGCAGCTTGCGCGGTGGAGCTTTTCCACACATGGACATTGGTTCATGATGATATTATAGACAACGACCAGCTCCGGCGCGGCGGCCCCACCGTCCACATTATGGGCCAGACTTTCGCGAAAGAAAAACTGGGTTATTGCGATGAAAAGGCCAAAGAATACGGCAGAGATTTGGCAATTCTCACAGGCGATAGCCAGCACGGATGGAATGTAAGCCTGCTCTGCGAGGCTGCCAGAAGCGGCGCAGTGGACCCCGCTGTGATTCTGGACATTATTTACTACCTCGAAAGCTACGTGGTGAACACACTGATCGAGGGCGAAACGCTCGATGTCCAATATGCCCGCACCCCCATCGAGCAGCTCAGCAGGGATGATATTGTCAAAATGCTCTGGATGAAAACGGGAGCTCTTTATGAGTTCGCAGCGAGAGCGGGGGCGATGATCGGGCTTAATAATTCGGACCCCAACCACCCGTATGTGGCGGCGCTCTCAAGGTTTGCCTCAAGCTGCGGCACAGCGTTTCAGCTTCAGGACGATATTCTGGGGCTTATGGGCAAAGAGGAAAAACTCGGCAAGCCCGTAGGTTCGGATGTTCGCGAGGGCAAAAAGACCACCAATGTATATTTTGCGCTTAGCTCCGCTTCAAAATCCGAGCGCGATTTCCTACTTTCGGTGCTGGGCAGGGACAGCGCAACACCGGACGATGTTCAGAAGGCGACACAACTAATAGTAGACCTGGGCGCGGTTCAAGCCACCGCTGACCTCGCGCTCGAGCACGTAAACAAGGCTCTACCCGAGCTCGAAGCGCTCCCAGACTCAGACTACAAAGAACTCTTGGCATCCTGGGCGCACTTTATGATAAACAGAAGCTTCTAAGCCGACTTTTGACTAGTAATGCGCCTTGAAAAATGGGGAAACCTGAGCTATATTGCAGCCCACTCGTTCTCGTATCATATCCCATTGCCACTATGGAATTCTGCCTTATGTGAGGGACGCATACCCTTGTGGACACCAGTGTTTCACTAAAACGGTGATTGTGTGCGCAATTAGCCTCATCTTATGCTGTTTTTGCCCCTTGATTACTACAGAATTTGAAGGCATACTGATAATAGCTTAGTTTGATTTCGACCGTATGCCGAATGTTGATCTGAAGATGGGATGAAATTCCACATTGTACTTCGTAGTGGCCGTGCAAGTGATCTAAGGATGGAGCAGCGGAAAAGACCAGGCAAGCCCAATCTAATGCCGGATAATATCATACCGTATGGGCAAGATTTAAATTCAAATTAAGGAGGGGGAGACGAGAGAAATACAACTGACTTCAACCGATTGCATCTGTTATGAGCCTATGCAGTCAATTTCTGATTCTCGAATTAAACCAATTAAACGAAAGGAAAATGAATTGAAATGAACAGAAAAGTATTACTTACGGCTATGCTCGTTTTCTGCCTGGGTATGATGGCTGGTTCGGCTTTTGCAGTCGAAGTAGAATTGTTAACCAATACAGGGTTCGAAGATGGCATAAGCCCCTTAGCTCCACCCTGGTGGAATCAGAACGCGTGGGGCCAAGGCAGTACAGGCCAAGCTGTTGATGGCATAGAAGGCCCTACAGGTACTCACTCTGGCACAAAAATGTGGCAGATGAGTGGTTCTGAGGCTGCTAACGCACGTGGGAATTGCGTTGAGCAGGGCCCCGTGTTCGAGGCTTGGGCTGGCACATTTAATGGCAGTGCGTGGATTAGGGTGCCAACCGCTTCGGTTGACAATCCTGTATCAGTTGGTTTTAGATTTTGGCTTGGCACGACTGCAAACAATTATCTTTTTGGCAATAGCAATCTAATGACC
>JAPLCU010000002.1 GCA_026392045.1 Armatimonadota bacterium | reverse complement strand
CCCATTGTTGGTTTTTGCAGCCAGGTGTCATAAGGAAATGCTAGATTTGAAAGCTTATCATGCTGCTCATCCTTCGAGAGCCTCAGGATGGCGAGTTGGAGCCTCAGGATGGCGAGTTGGACTGAATGACTCGTGCGAAGACAAATCAATAACTCAGAACTCAGAACTCAAAACTCAAAACTATTACATCGAATGCTATGGGACGGTAATGATTCACGCTCGCTATACTTCTATATTAGACACATGATTGCTGTTTCCCTTCATTCTATATGGGTAATCCGGGTTTGAGGTCTCAGACAATAGCCCCTTTGCCACACCGCAATATGATTTGAAGCTTTCCACGCTTGTCTGTTTTGGAATCTCACAACCAGCAGAAACAATTCCTCTGCCCGCAGTTTGCTGATAACATCTTATCACGCTGGCCCGGATAAGCTCTTTGGAACCTCGCATCACAACTTCCACTGGATCGCTGTTGCCGCAAAGAACCTGATTATCTCCCAGCATAGTTACATATGAAGACATGTCAACTACCAGATGATCAACATCAACAATATTTGCTCCAGTTTCAATTAGGGCGGGCAGTATGGCAGTAGTATTTCCACATACATGAAGCTTTGCAATAGCTCCAAGAGATTGAATATAACTAATGAGCTGTTTTTCTCTTTCAAAAACATATCGTCCATACAGCGCCGGCCCGATTTGAGAACATGCTGCGTCACCTACGCCAATACAATGCGCCCCGGCATCAACTTGGGCACGTGCGAAGCTCATCGCATTCTCAAGTATAATATCCATTGCAAGGCTGACCTCATTTTCATGATCATACAGATCAAGGCAGGCGTCAGATAAACCCCTGAGATCAGCGTATTGCGCCATCGGGCCTTCCACCCAACCAACAATGAAGTAATTATCCCCCACTAGCCTGGAGAATTCTCTCACCTCATTCACCCTGTTGATCATTCTGCGAGAGGCAGACATATCGGGCGCCCGCAAGGAGTTCACATCCGAGATATTCGCAATAACCTGACCCGAATGCACAGGAAGACTATCATCAGGATAATCGACATGCAGTCCAAATGCCTCCGCTTCTGCATACGGATCAGACATAACGGTAACCCAGTCAAGACCAAAATCATCAGCGCATTTTATCATGCTGCTTGCCTTGCACTCATAATTCAAGCAGAAGTCTTTATACTTAGCCCCGCAATATTGTGCTGCAAACTGCATAATAATTGGATGAAGCGGCAGAGCATCCACTGGTTTATTTGCAATGAAATTCAAAGTGCGCTCAAGAGATGTCATGGTTATTTGTCCTTTGTCAGGCCTCAGTAGACACTTACCGTCTGGGCCTGGATCATGTTAGTAAGGCCAACGACACCGGTCACCACAACGGTCTTATTGACGGCAAAGCCCGAAGGTATTGCCGCGCCATTGACGTTTACCGTGACCGGAGCGCCGCTCCCGTCATCGATGGTGAAGGATGTCGGTCTGTTGTCGGTCGTCACCTTGCCCCAAACCCTGACAGCGTGCCCACGCGCCATCGCAGACAGGGCAGCCTTGCTGTTCATCCCATACAGCTTCAAGAATGAAGCCGAAATCGCATGGATTGCCTGCACGTTTGTAAACGTGTATGTGCTTATTGCGCCCTGGTTCACGCCGTCCACGGTGACCTGCGAAATGGCATAGCCTGAGTTCGCTGAGATGTTAAACGTCTGGTTTGTGCCAGAGTTCACAGTCACTGCACCACTTGGGCTTATTGTTCCGCCAGTTCCAGAGGATGCAGTGATTGTGTATGTTATCGTTTGCGGCACTATCACCAAGTTGCAAAGAGGAGCACACTGGCCCGCCACCCAGGTTGTCTCAGGCCTGTTTAGACCTGCCCCGCTGTGATAATTACTTTCAACCACGACGAACCCGTCGAAGTCCGGGGAGGTAAGGCCCGGCGAAGCCGCTGAAATCATCCAGGCGTCCCCGCCGTTGAAGACCTCGGCTCCAATGACGTAGGTGGTGTTGGCATTGAGGGTAACCGGCACGGCGAGGTTAGCATAGCGAAAATCTCCCATAAGCTCGCCAGCGGTTCCCGCCGGTACCGTGGTGGAAGCTATGAGTGAATTATCCGATGTTTTCCAGATGCCGACGCGGTGAGCCGCGAGAAGGCCAGCGCCGGTGTAGTCCACAAAGCCCAGCTTGCTCACTGTCACTGGACTGGGACCAGTCGTAAACTTGTAGCCAATGGTCCAGGGCCCATCAGTCCGAGTGCCACCCGTACCCTTGCTTGTCAGCATCGGTCGGGGTGCGACGGCGAACGTGACGGACATTGTGTGGTTCGCCTGCACGTTAGTGAACGCGTAGCTAGTCGGGGTTCCCACGCTGCTGCCATCCACAATGACACCCGATACACAGTAGCCGTCATTTGGCGTCATCGTGAACGTCTGGCTGGCGCCCTGATTCACTATCACGTAACCGCTCGGATTGATAGTTCCGTTGGTACCTGCGAATGCGGTTATGGTGTAGATATTCACGGCGATAAACGCAGCTGAAATAGTATGATTCGCTAATACGTTGCTGAACGTGTAGCTTGTGATTGCGCCCTGGTTCACGCCGTCAACCGTGACCTGCGAAATGGCATAGCCGATGTTTGGCGTGATCGTATATGTCTGGCTGCCGCTGGGCGCCACGTTTGCCACTCCGGGCGGATCGATCGTTCCGCCAGTTCCGGCGGATGCAGTGATTGTATAGCTGAATTTCGCTGTGCCCTCGTTTGCCAGAGCACGGATAGAGTCGGCGCCAAGGCACGTATTGTAGATCTTGAAGTTGTCGACCTGGCCGTCGAGACAAGGATCACCCCACCCAGGACTGCTCCACTGCGATCTGCCAATCCAGTCGTTGGCTGTGTTGCCCACGCTCGAGGGTGATGGCATGCCTGCCTGCTGTGCCACCTGCGCACCATCTATGTAAATTGTCAAAACACCGCCGGACTGTGTTACAGCAACATGTTTCCAGGTATTCAGAGGTACGGATCCGGTGTAATCAATGGCAGTCTCGCTGCCAGCGCCGCTTGGTTTGATCGCGTAATGTAGGGCTTGCCCATCGCCGCCGTTCTGCCCCCACTGACTCAGATAGATACTTGCAGCGCCCTGACCCGCGTTGAAATCGAATATCCTTCTATTGGCGTTAAAGGCAGAGGCAGACTCAAAGTTCACCCACGTCGCTATGGTGAAGTTGTTCATAGAGGACATCAGGTTTGCAGGGAGACTGACATAGGAACCGGTAGGACTGACGCCGTCAAGGCTCACGGCGTTGTTCAGGTTGCCTGCACCCCACGTGCAGCCGCCGCCCGTGAGCGTGCCGTTCTTGCCGTTGCCCGAGGAGTCAGAGGCGCTAAGGCCACTGGTCTCATCGAACTTGTACCAGGCAACAGGCGCTGCGACAGTCAATGCGTGATTGATGCCGGTTACGTTAGAACCGCTCACGTTTACTGTCTTGTCGGCGGATACCGAGAAGCCGACCGCCGAGGCGCGCACATACCAGGTTCCGTTCTGGACCGGTTGGCTGTAGTTGCCAGAGCTGTCCGTTGTGGCAGTGAAAATCACGTTACTCGCATTGGGTGATGTCGAGAAATAGACACTGGCCCCGGCGATGTTGCCGCCGCCGGCGCTGTTCGTGACTTTGCCCGATATCATTGTACTGGCGACCAGCGAGAAGTTGACATTGGGAACGTTTGCCCCGTTGACCGTAATCACCTGGTCTGCCGATGTGTTGTAGACGCTTGCGCCTGCCGCCACATACCAGGTTCCATTGATCATCGCCACTGCGTAGTTGCCGTTTCGATCTGTCACGGCAGTGATTATCGGATTTGCCGATGGGTTAGCTGCATCAGATAGATAGACGGTGGCGCCAAGAATGGGAGCGCCGTCGCTTTGCCTGGTGACTCTGCCAGTGACGTTGCAGGTCTGGGCAGCTCCAGCGGACAGGACAGTGGCGTAAGTAACCTGCCTGACTCCGCCGATGGTATAAAGATGCCCTTTTACGGTCACGTTCTTGAGCGCTAGAATTGCATCAGTTGCTCCGGGGTCCGCGCCCACGGCGGGTGGAGGAGTCCATCCGCCGCCCTTGTTGGGCTTGACAGTTATGCTTGCCCCGGAAGCCATATCCTTGACATAATAGTCTTTCGCATTCACTCGCAAAACTGTTCCTGAAAAACTCACGAGGTTATCATCCGGCAGTGTCGCCAGTTGGCTCAGAGTAGCGCTATGATACCCTGTGGTGGGGGTGATCTTTGCATACGCGGTAGTCGACCATCCGGACTCGTTACCTGCGGCATCTCTCATCTTATATCTGTAGCCATAGGTGCCATCAGGCAGTGCGGCCGTAGTGAAATTAGCAGGATATGAATTGTCCCAGGTATCTAAAATCGGTGCAGCGATCCATCCGCTGTCTGGTCCGCCGCCGCTTACGCACTGGTAGTAGAAGGAGCAGCCGCTTTCCTGCACGCCCACGGCTCTCATGGAGACTCCGTTGTTTATGGTAGCGTAAGGCAGCATGTTCCAATGAGCTACTGGTACAGTCAATATTGGAGCGGCGAGATCCCTGGCTGGTGTTGATGAGGAGGCCGACTGCACACTCGTATTGCCCCAGCCATCTCTGGCGGTGACTCTATAGTAGTAAGTGGTGGTGTAGTTGAGCCCGGTTACGATGAAGGTGGGGTTGGCTTGCCAGGCGCCCGCCAAGCTCAGAGCGCCCGAGATGGTGTATCTGTCGAATTTGTACTCGACCAGACCGCTAGGACTTGTAAGCTTTGTGGCAGTCATCTTTATCTGACCGTTGCTGGCGCTCGTGCCGGCTATACCAACCGGGCCATAGGCGAAGCTCGCGGTAACGCCGGTCATAGAAGAGACCTGAGTGGTCGCGCTTGCCGGAGATGATGCTGCAGTTGTGTTACCGTTCTTGTCTCTCATTTTGACCGTGTATGTGTATGATACGCCGGGATTAAGCCCAACATCAGTGTATTTATTGAATGACACCCAGCCGGAATCGTGGCCGCCTGCAGTGCAGGTGAAATAATACTCCACCCAGCCGCTTGCGTCAGCGCCGAGTGTGGCGCTCATTGTTATGGCGCTATCGCTGACAGCATTGGGTGCCACAAGCCAGGTTTCGGCATTGGGTGTCGGGGCGGTCGTATCAGCCGTTATGGTAACCGGAGCGGGAGCCGCTGTATTGTAGACCGCGAGAACTTCGGCTGCATCCAAAGACTTCATATAGCCCCTGAAGTCGTCGAGATATCCCTGGAAGTAGTTGCCTGCGTTGCCCCTGCCAAGATAATTGCAGTTCTCCATATTGGCAGCGTTGAGGCTGTCGGGAACAAGCATCCCGGCAAGTGTGGCTACCTGAGCGCCGTTCACATACAGCGTTCCCGTGCCAGACCATGTCTTGGTGGTCGTATTGAACACCGGGCTGCCGAAAGTGACCGCAACATGTGTCCAGGTGTTAGCCGATATTGGAGACGCGCCATTAAGATACTGAGTAGTTGTCCCATTGGAGATGACGAATCTCAGATTTCCGGTCGTGCCATCCTTAGGGGTCAGATACATATACTTGTTGGCTCCATCACCCATAGACCAGATTCTCTGGTCAGCGGCGCTACCTGTCCACTTGACCCAGACGGTGTAAGCGGTCTCCCGCCAGTCATTGACCGTGTTGTGCAATTCGACGTACTGGCTTGAGCCGTCAAGCGGCAGCGCCAAGCCCCCGCGAGTGGGCGCGATGGTGTCCTTGGCAGCGCGGCAGCCGTTCATCAGGAAGCCCTGGTTAATGCCATACTCATCCCACGCGAAAACGGGGTTTTCACGTTCGAATGTATGCTGCTCATAGATGTAATTGTTATCGGTGAGACCGGTAAAAATGGATGGATTGTGGCCCCACTGCCATCCAAAATGCACGCCGTGATCTGCAACCACGCCCCAGTCAGCCGGGTCACCATTGCCATTGGAAGAGTCACCATCTGTAATCAGCGATCCGGTGAGGACTGACGGGGAGTAGATATACGAGCGGCCCTTGACTACGGCACAGCCGGAAGCGGAGTCGTAGAAGAGGCCGTGCTCTATTACCCTGGCATTTTCAAAAACTTGAGCATTTCCGGCTACGTATCCAAAATCTCTGACCTTGGCGTTGCCATAGATATGCGCGGTGTCCCAAACAAAAGCATGGCCGGATACAACGGCGTTGTCCTCCACAATCGCGCCGCTTCCAACAACAGCATAATCTTCAATTCTGGCATAGCCGTTGACCTGAGCTGTGCCGAGAACTTGAGCATTCGGTCCGACATAAGCGGTAGCGGCCACTGTAGCGCCGGACGCAACAAGCCCGCCGCCGTTTGCGTGATGGGTGTGCGTTCCTGTGTAGGCCGGATACACTACGTTCTTCGGCGTTGCGTTAGCAAACGACACGGTATATGGGAATTGCAGACCAGAATCAAGCCTGTATTCGTTCCACACTCCGACGACCATAGGCCTAGGAGTGGCAACTACCACAAGATAGAGCTTGGTCTCGTCACTTGATAGCTTAATGGAGTTTGTGCCCTTGTTCCAAAGAGAACTGTATCTGGCGATATTCTTGGTGATATCACGAACGTCGCCGACGTTGCTGACAGCAACCAGGCATGCTCTCCAGTCAGACTGCCTTACCGGGTCGCAAACAGGCTGGAAGTTGCAACTGACTGTCGTGTTTGGGCTGGCAGTCAACTGGATGATGTTGAAACCATACTGCATTGGATTGTAGATCCTCTCGGGTCTGTACCAACCAGTGTTCCCAGGCAGCTTCACCATAGGTGCGCGCATTCCAAAGCAGTACCACCAGTCACTGCCGTCGTCCGTGCCCCCTGCAAACCATCTTTTTCTCTCATAGTCCCAGGTGACGCACTTCTTTGCCATGTCACCCCAGAGATCTCTGGAAGCTCCATCTTTGTCCGCCGAGCCGGAGCTGTCGAGCCTGGCCATGCGGTTTATTATGTATTCATGAGCCTGCTGGTCTGCGTTGGCATTCGTCCAGACCTGGTTAATGAACGGCATGCCGTATCTGGGGTCTTCTCTGAAGGCTTCATAGATTATCCATGAGTCATAGAAGTCCCTGCCATGGGTGTAATAAAACGGCTGGTTCCATACGGCGCCGCCGGGGAACGGATAGGAGTTCAGCAGCTGCAATGCGAACCAGTTGGCGGTGCATTCCCACCACATTCCCGATACGCCTCCGTTAAAACCCCTGGCGGCCCCTTCCCAGACATGTCCAAGCTCGTGAGTGGTAGCTGAAGAGGGCGGGTCCACCCGTGTATAGCCCGGACTGGCCATAGCATACGCAAAGCCGTTGGCGTCCGAGGACATATAGGCCCCGCCGCCGCCGTCACCCCAAGTCATAAGAAAGTTGAAGTTGGTCCGGTATTTATTACCGTCTCTCTTTGTGAGGTCGGACGATTGGCTCATTTCATTCAGGCCGTTCTCAACTATGTTGCGCTGCCAGAGTTGTTCAAACAATTGCAGGTTGCCCTGGGCAAGTTCCTCGCTGAGATACGTTCCATCAAAGTTGTATTGTCCGAAATTAATCCGAAAATGATCCGATCGTCTGGTTTCAGTGTTTGGGTCCTGATTGGAAGTCTCAGTCTGGTTGTCTAGATAGGCTTGTGCCCCGGCAACAGCCGGGCACACTATACACGCAGTAGACACAATCAGACTAACGAGGAATTTGAAAGCCGCGCGTTTGTTCATTATTGTAACCCCTTCGATCCACTCAACTGGCAAATAGACATCTTTGCTCAAGGGTGAGATCTCCCGGCCCGACAATCAAAGAACTCCGGCCACTACGAATAGCCAATTCTGATTTTCAGGCCGGGACATATCCCCCGGCGTTAATGTTTTGCGCTAAATCTGAACCGGCAATGGGGGCTGCAGGTGAATCTGCAGCCCCGACTTATTACCGGTTCTGGGAAGAAACTAATCAATAGCAAGGGAGACTTCTATTATTGTTTTCCCATTTTGCCGTAGCCCTCAAGGCCGGATGGATTACAGCAAAACTTGTCTCATAAAGGTCTGCACCGCCCAGCGATCTTTTGCGAGAGCGGTGCAGCCTGTTATGTCAGTGTTACCCGAAGGTAACTAAGTTGTTAATAGATGGTTAGGGAGTGACGCTATGGTCAGCCTCAACCACACCCGTGATCACTACCATATCGCCTTCGATCTGTGTCGTAGCGCCATTGATTGTAACACCAGCGCTATAGCCATCACTAATCGTATATGTAGCGCCTGGAGTACCAATGATCTTACCCCAGACCTTGACGCGCTTGCCGATGAGCTTGTCATCAGTCAAGACAGCCTTGTTGTTTACGCCATATACTGGGCCAGCCGGCGGCGAGATTATGTTAGCTATCAGGTTGCAGGAAGCAGCGCACTCACCTGACATCCAGCTGCTCTCCGGCATGGCAAATCCAGCCCCGACGTGGTAGTTGCATTCAACTATTACAAAGCCATCGAAGTAAGGGGCGCTAAAGCCCGGAGGAGTCGCGTTACCCGGCCACACGTCCCCGCCGTTGAATGTCTCTGCTCCGATCACGTATGTTGTGTTAGCTGAAAGGGTTACCGTCGCGGCGAGGTTAGCATAGCGGAAATCGCCTATGAGCTCGCCCACTATGCCCGCAGGCACTGTAGTGGATGCTACCGGTGAACCGTCTAGGTTCCAGATGCCGACTTGATGGGCTGTGAGCAGACCATTGAGGTCCCAGTCCACAAATCCCAGCTTGGTCACACTCGCGGGATTGCCTCCCGTGGTGAACCTGTAGCCAATATCCCCGTCCCAGTCGTTTCGTCCGCCGCCATCGCTTTTGCTAACCAGCATCGCTGGAAGCGCTAAGGCAAAGGTAGCCGAGATAGTATGGTTGGCTGTCACGTTAGTGAACGTATAGCTCGCGATGGCTCCAACTGATGCTCCATCAACTAGAACGTCCGCTATCTGGTAGCCGGGATTGGATGTGATGGTAAGCGTCAAGCTTGCGCCATTATTCACAATAGCCGGGTCCGGGCTGATCGTGCCGTTAGCGCCCTGAGTTACGGCTATTGTCCAAGTCTGCGCTTGCGCAAACGTGACGGAGATAGTATGTGGTCCTGTCACATTGGTGAATGTGTAGCTTCCCGCCGCAACTGCGTCAGGATCATTCAAGCCATCAACGAGAACCTGATCTATAGCATAGCCAAGGTCCGGGGTGATAGTGAATGTCTGATCGCCGCCATCATCCACGAGCGCAGCTCCACTCGGGCTGATAGCGCCTTTGCCGGCTTCAGCAGTTGCAGTGATCGTGTGCATTGTCCCAGCAATCGGAGCAATGGCAGCAGTTGCAGCAGGGACATCCTCCGCCGGAATTGCTATATCCCAAATCTGCAGGGAACCGATTGCGCCGCTGTAAAGCCCAAGAAGACCTGTCCCATCACCCATGTCAGAGCCACCCAGGCGAATTGGGTAACGGTTAATGTTATACTCATTGTAGAAGCTTGTAGGACCGGTGGTTGTGGCAACTGGCATTGCAGCGCCGTCAATATACAGCTTCTCACTCGAGCCGTCGCTGGTGAAGAGAAGCGTGTGCCAGGAGCCAGCCGGAGCATTGGCATCGTAGAAAGTCGGATTATCTACAGTCATCGTGGCTCCCGCCGTCCAGTGATTGGCGATCCAAGGAGTGTTGCCATAGCAGAAGCTTGCACCGTTTCGATAGGGAGCAAACGAGGCAAACATACAACCACCAGGGGCGTCGTCGAAATCCGGTCTGTAAACGGTAGCAAGTATCGTGTAAACTGGATTGGGGCCAACGCCACCGCTGCCGTTGAGTCCCAAAACAGAGTTAGGAGTCGGTGCGGCGCCGTTCAATAGGAGCGTAGTGCCGCTAATATTAAACATTACAGCCTTCTTCGACCCAGCAGTCCTGACAACCGGAGCAGTTCCGGTTCCATCGACCATAAAGTCTCCACCCAAAGAACCTGTGTTTTGTATGGAAGTAACGCTGCCTCCGTCAATGCTTGTCAGATCAACATTGACAAGAGGCGGAGTAGGTGCAAACGTGGCGGAGATAGTATGGGTATTATCAGTCACATTTTCGAACGTATAGCTGCTTACAGCTCCGACAGAATTTCCATCTACCACAACATCAGCTATCTGGTAGCGTGAGTTCGCGGTGATGGTAAATGTCAGGTTTGCGCCAATGTTCACGATAGCCGGATCCGGGCTGATTGTGCCGTTAGCGCCCTGGGTTACGACTATATTACATGTGGACGAAGTTTCAAAAGTCGCAACAATGGTCATGTCCTGAGTGATTGCAGGGAAAGTGTAGCTGGTGATTGCGCCCTGATCAACATCATTTACAATCACACTCTTAACTTTGTAACCCGTGATCGCTGTGATCGTATATGTCGGACAGCTGCCTTCGAGCACATCCACAGCTCCACTCGGATCAATAGCGCCGCCAGTTTCAGCGCTTGCAGTAATCGTGTGCGTTATCGCGGTGATTGGCTCAATCGCAGCAGTTTTAGCAGGGACGTCCGCTGCGGCAGTGGGTATATCCCAAATCTGCAGGGAACCGATTGCGCCATTGTAAAGCCAACCAAGATCCGAGCCATCACCCATGTCAGTGCCACCCAGGCGAATCGGGTAACGGTTATTATTGTACTCATTATGGAAGCTAGTTGGACCACTGGTTGTGGCAACCGGAGTTGTGGCGCCGTCAATATACAGATTCTCACTCGAGCCATCGCTGGTGAAGAGAAGTGTATGCCAAGAGCCAGCTGTAGCATAAGTATCGTAGAAAGTCGGATTGTCTACTACCATGGTGGCTCCCGCCATCCAATGATTGGCGATCCAAGGCGTGTTGCCATAGCAGAAGCTTGCACCATATCTATAAGGAGCAAACGAGGCAAATACACAACCATTGGGTGCGTCAACAAAGTCAGTCCTGTAGACTGTAGCCAAGATAGTATAAACAGGATTGGCGCCAGCTCCGCCGGTGTCGTTAAGTCCAAGAACGGACTTTGGAGTCGCCAGAGCATCGGTGAGCAAAAGCGTAGTGCCGCTAAGATTAAACGCAATGGCCTTCATAGAACCGACTGCCGTGACAGCCGGAGCAGTTCCGGTTCCGTCAACTACAAAGTTTCCACCCAAAGAACCTGTGTTGGGTATGGAAGTAACGTCGCCTCCACCAATGCTTGTCAGATTAACATCGACAAGAGGCGGAAGAGGGCCGAGCACGAAGTTCTGGTCCGTTGCCCCCGGTGAAATCCCATAAGGATACCCACTTTCAGGATCAATAGGATATGTAATGCCGGATGCGACTGCTTTGCCTACAGGCATATTCTTAATAGCCAGGTAATAGCCCATGCTACCTGGGGGGGATAAACCCACTTCTACAGTGTATAGACCATCTACCCCAGTTGCCGCGCTGTCGGTCTGGGCCAGACTATGGTTAACAAAGTCAGAAGCTGTCACTATAATTCCAGCTACAGGACCAGATTCATCAGTAATAGT
>JAPLCU010000203.1 GCA_026392045.1 Armatimonadota bacterium | reverse complement strand
TTAATACGCACGTTTGCAAACTTTTCTTGTGTACATCAATTCCAACGTATATCATGTTCATGGCCTCCTTTGGGTCTTAACTAACTCCATTGTAGCGCATGCTACGCAAGGAGGCCACTACATTTTCATTACATCAGCATATAAAGGGGCGTGAGCTTTTGTGTGGATTGAGCAGCAGATTTTCAGTATTAGGTATTTCTGGATTTGAATGAAGCCGAAGGCGGAATGGAAATCCCGAAACTTTCCCATTAGTATTTGATTAACGAACAGAAACTATTCAGTTCAAGATTATCCAGAGAATCATTCCCAACAACAACAGAACTGCCGAAACGTTTAGCCAGGGCGGCTGTAAAAGCAATGCTGGGTAATGGGCAGAACTCCATAGCTTGAGCGGCCAGACCGATTAAACCATAGTCGTCTATAATGGTAATCCAGTCCTTGGCGCGCATCATTGAAAGGATTCCATCTGCGCGTTCATTACTCACGTCTTTTTGCAGTCTGAAATAAACCTGAGCAGCCACTATCGGCGAAATCAAGCAAGACTCATTTTCCGTGCGTCCAACAAGATACAAGTAACGTGGATCGTATTCCTCCATAAGATTCATATCTATGAGGGCGCTTACATCCAGAACAAGGCTCATGGAGTAGTCACGCTTTCATACTCCGCCTGCCTATCCTGGAGGAACGCTTTCTCGTCAATCTTTCCTCCGCCACGCAACACAGTCCTAAACGCCGCGGCATGCTCTTTCATGTCAGTTTTATTGGTCGGATTGATTATGGAGCTTACCTCTTTGGCGGCAATAATATAGAATCTGCCCACTCTGAATGCAGGCAATCTGCCGTGTTTAATCCAATCTCGAATAGTTCTGGGCTTTACCTTAAGGATATCGGCAGCCTCACTCACGGACATCGTTTGTTCTAACATGGCAACCTACCTCCAATGACATTATACCACTATTTTGGTGAAATGCAATACCTAACGTACAACACCTTAACGTACATTAACTGCTATTCATTGTTCATTGTTTCGGGAAACCCTTTTCTCGAAACAACGCAACATGGGGCGAACGAAGGTTCCCTTCTATTCCCTGTTCACAGTAACCTGTTCCCTAACGCGCGCCTTTGATAATACCTACAAAATCCGATGCCTTGAGAGCAGCTCCGCCGACGAGTGCGCCGTCTATGTTCGGCTTGCCGAGGAGCTCTGCTGCGTTATCGGGTTTCACGCTGCCGCCATACTGAATGCGCACAGCCTCGGCAATTTCAGCGCCATACATTTCTTTGATAACCTTGCGAATGACGCCGCAGACTCTGTCGGCTTCTTCGGCATCGCAGACCTTTCCCGTGCCTATTGCCCACACGGGTTCGTAAGCTATGACCATTTTCATAGCCTGCTCATTGCTGAAACCTGCAAGATCGGTTTTCATCTGGGCTACGATCACTTCGTCTGTTTTGCCAGCTTCGCGCTCGCTGAGGAGTTCGCCGCAGGCAATTATTGTGTTAAGACCAACGGCGAAAGCAGCTTTGGCTTTCATATTGACGGTAATATCTTTCTCGCCGAAGTAGTTCAGCACGCCCTCAAGCTCAGCATCGACTGTTCCGAAGCGGCCTCTGGTCTCGGAATGGCCGATAATAACCCACTTAGCGCCTGCGTCCAAAAGCATCCCAGGCGCGATCTGGCGAGTCCATGCGCCTGATTCCTTCCAGAATGTGTCCTGCGCGCCCAGCATAATGTTGCTGCCTTTGATCGCATCGCCTATTTTAGAAAGCGCAACGAATGTCGGGCACACGGCTATATCGACATCATTAATCCCCTCGACCAAACCCTTGAGTTCGTTAGCCAATGCGATTCCCTCGCAAATGGTCTTGTTCATCTTCCAGTTACCGGCAATAAACGGTTTTCTTGGCATCTTTTGCCCCCTTACAATGTATTATCGAGATTCCCTATTGAGAAATATGGAACACAGTCTCGCATTATTCAGTCTGACATATTATAATACTTATGGGCAGACAACGAACAGCCCTTTGGACTATTATTTTGATGGAGTGTTCATGACTCATAGATATTTTCTTATCACGTTGCTGGCGCTTGTGCTTACATTTGTCGGTATGTTGCCCTCAAGCGCCTTTCAAATAGCCAAGACAAGCAACGGCCTCACGGTAATTATAGAGGAAGATCACAGCGTAGACCTTGTAGCCGTGGATGTGTGGGTGAAAGCCGGCAGCGGCGCGGAGACAGATAAGCTGAGCGGCATTTCACATTTGATTGAGCACATGCTCTATGGCGCAACAATTAAACGAAAAACAGGCGACATGGACCTCGAAATGGAGAGCATCGGGGCAACTTTGGATGCTCATACCTCGCGCGATTGGGCTCATTTCAACACTACGGTCGCCAAACGCTATCTCCCCAAAGCGCTCGATGTGCTCGCTGATGCCCTAAAAAATGCGCAATTCAACAAAGATGAACTTAATAGAGAAAAACTGGTCATACTGGATGAAATCGGCAGAAAACTCACCAAACCTACCATGATCTGCAAAGACCAACTCGCAAAAGAACTCTACGGCAGCCATCCCTACGCTATGCCTATTGAAGGCGCTCCCGAGTCCATAAAAAGACTGACCAGGGATGATATCAGCGCATATTATCACGCGAATTATGTCCCGGAAAATATGGCGGTGGTGGTAGTTGGGGATATTGGTGTTCAGGAGGCCTGGTCATTAGTCGAAAAAGCATTCTCCGGCTATGCCGATATCGCCCCGCCCAGATCAAAGTTCCCAGCGCTATTGCCACCGGAAAAACAGGTCAACAAGACCCTCAAAGCGCCGTTCAAAAACACTTATCTCGCGATAGGTTTTCTTGGGCCGCGCAGCTCAGATATATCCGATTTATGCGCGGTTGATGTGTTGCTCACACACCTGGGTTTTGGCTATCGGAGCTGGATGACGACCATTCTGAAAGACAAATTAGCATTAGCCGAAGAGGTTTCGGCTGATTTTCTGACGCAGAAAGAACCTGGAATGATCTCGCTCATAGCTGCAACAAAACCAGACAAAACCGAAAAAGCAAAAGAAGCCATCATTCAGAATATCCAAAAGCTGCGAAAAGACGGGCTCTCGGAAGGCGAACTGGCTTCTGCAAAACGATCGCTTATCGGTCAATACGCGTTCGACTGCGAAACCTATGCAGGCAGAGCGACCTCAATCGGGTTCTATTTCGCTGTTGCTGATGCACGCTTCAATGAAAAGTATACATCCAGCATACAAGCAGTGACAAATGTTGATGTCATCCGGGCGGCAACAATATATTTGGACCCCGAACATGCCGTTATTCTGCAACTGGAACCAAGAGCCGGAGGTGAGAAGTGATGAGGATGCTTAGAATATCCGCCGTCATAGCGCTGATACTTGCTCTGGGCGTTTCGTGCATAGCACAGGAAATTATAGAGACCCCTGCGAGCGCCGCAATCACCAAAAAGGTCTTGGATAATGGGCTGACCGTGATCATAAAACCCGAATCTGGCAGCGGCCTTGTCGCGATAGTTGCATTGGTGCGCGCGGGAGCTAATCAGGAAAGCATGCAAACAGCCGGCGTCGGCAACTTTGTCGCGCAGATGCTGCTCGCTGGAACAAGAATGAGTTCGGCGGAGGAAGTCGCAGCTATCGCCGATCAAGTAGGTGGAAACCTCAGCACTCAATGGGGGCCTGATTTCACGGAATTGCGCACCATAACCACATCTGCTATGTTCAACCGCGCCATGTCTCTGCTCGGTGAATCTCTCACTCGCGCGAATTTCGAGCAAAAGTGGGTCGATCAGGTGCGCGCAAGCACACTTCGGCAGCTAAACGCGCAGCAAGACGACCTGTTTGATTCATCATATTCAACTCTCCGCAGGCTCTTATATGAAGACAATGGGTATGGTCGTGAAGTTCGCGGTTCTGAGCGAACTGCTAAAATGGCGACCCCTGCTGACCTCATGAAATTTTACGGCTCATATTACGTCCCCAACAACATAGTAATCTCGATTGTTGGGGATGTCGGTATTGAGCAAGCGATGGATCGGGCCCGCAAAGCTTTCGGGACCGAACCTAACAAGAAGCTTCCCATTAACCGCGGCGTTCCGGATGAAAAACTCGATATATGCAAGTTCAGAGCTTCTGAGGTAGATATTCAGGCTGCGTATTTGCTTTGCGGATGGTTGGCGCCGGGGGTTGTATCATCAGATTATTCCGCGACGGTCGTCGCAGTCAATGCGCTGGGCGGCGGAAAAGGCTCGCTGATGTTCCGCGAATTAAGGCAAAAGAGAGGCATGGGCTACGAAGTGGGTGCAATATACCCACGCTATAAGTATCAGAGCCACATAATGGCCTACGTCATAACAGATCCATTCAAAGAGTCGGCTCAGACCGCCAATCCAAGCATGGTATTGGACGAAGTCAAGACCGCTTTGTTGGAGCAGGTGGAATCTCTTAGGAGCAAGCTTCTCTCACCTGCCGATTTGGAGAGAGCGAAGGGCTATACTATTGGCTCATACGCTCTGTCGCATCAACGGCTGATCGACCGAGCTTATGAGCTGGGCTGGCTGGAAGCGTCGGGGGCGGGATACGAGGCCTACACCAATTTTTCTTCTGCAATAGAGAGAGTAACAGCTGCGGAGGTGCAGCGAGCAGCCCAAAGGTATTTTACCAACTATGCAGCCGTTTTGCTCCTTCCAAAAACCACATCGCCTGCAACCTCAGCAGGAAAGGAATAGAACATAAATAGCCGAGAACGCATCAAACGCTGCATAAATTATCAAAAGCCCGATCATTGCCCTATGATACTGCCCCCGCCATACCCGAGCGATGTTTGCATGGGCTGGATTTCTGAAGACCCCGAATGGAAGCCGTTTCAGACCTGGGAGTTCGAAGACTGCAAACAGTGGGAAGACGAATGGCATAATGTTTGGAAATGCCTGCCAAACACCACTCGCGGTGAAGTCATAGAAGGCGCAATCAAAGACTGGGATGATCTGAAGAGCTATAAAATGCCGCGAATGGACCTATCTGAGCGTTACCGCAATGCACGAATTACTTTTGATGCAGCCCCGGATCAATATCATCTTGGGTTTCTACCCGGCTTCCCTTTTGCGATTATGCGATACATGCGCACAGTCGAAACGTTCCTTATGGACGTTCTGCTTTACCCAGACGAAGTTAACGCCCTCCAGCGTGAGATTGTTGACCTCTTGAAGCGCTGCCTTGACCACTGGGCTGCAACGGACTGCGATGGCGTGATGTTCGCCGAAGATTGGGGCACTCAAGAACGCCTTCTTGTGTCGCCGAAAATGTGGCATGAGATGTTCGAGTGGGGCTTCAGAGAAATAGTCGGCCACGCGAGGTCGCTGAACATAGATATCTGGATGCATTCCTGCGGATATATACGTGACATCATCCCCACCCTGGTCGAAATCGGCATAAAAGCGCTTCAACTAGACCAACCAACTCTATCGGGCCTCGATTTTCTCGCAGAGACCTGTCACGGTAAGACGGCGATCTGGTCACCTGTCGATATCCAACGCGACCTTCCTACAGGAGATGAAGCCTACATCCGCGAGCGCGCCCGCGAGCTTATAGATAAACTCGGGGCAAACGGCGGAGGGTTCATCTGCGGAGCCTACCCCGACCCCGAATCCCTGGCCGTCAAACCCGAATGGCAGGGCTGGGCGAGTGATGAGTTTGCACGATATTCTATTAAGATGGCTAGCCAATAACGCCAAAAAGGCCAGTTAAAACGGTCCAGTCAGCCGCTTATACCGTACGCTGCAATGCCAGGTTTGTTCGTTCCTTAGCGAGCTGGTTAGCATCTATTTTTTCCGGTTCGTTGTTTTCAATTGGCATATTATCACTCATGATGATCTCTCCCACTCGAAGGCAATCGCCTTGCGATCAGCTTGGTATATATGGCTGCAACAACCGCCGCAACGATTATATACACGACGATAATTATAATTGCTGCGGGTTTCTGCTCGGGGAAATTCCACGCGACAACCGCCAGCGCCAAACCGGGATTGCGCATTGCGTTCGCGTTTGCGATCGTTACCCGTGATTTTGTATCCGGCCCCGCAAATAAGTGGCCGCCGGTGACGGCAGATATGGCGATCAAGCCAGTTGCGATGAACTTCCAGATTTCCATGTTGCGTATGATATGACCTGCGAATGCGAAAAGAACCATTAGACCCAGAACCGCTAGAACAAAGAAACCGAAGCGAGCAATAATTTCGCCCGCACGATGCGCAGATTCCTTGCCGAAATGCCTGATTGCAAGTCCAATAAGAATTGGGATTAGCTGAATAATCGAAACCTGCTTCATCACCATCAGTGGATTCATTTGATAATCAGACCCAGTCAGAACACTGATAATTGCGAGCCATAATGGCGCAAATACTATGACAAGAAGCGCAACCGTCACCTGGAAACTGGCTGCCAATTCGGGGTCACTAAGTTCCCTTCTGGATGCAGCGTTGTGAATCATTGGAGCGCCGGGCGTGATTGCCACTACCCAAAGCCCCACCTTGCATGAAAAGGCTAGAGGAACAAACTGGAAAATCAAATATGTGACCACCGGCACGACAATAAATGCAGCGACAAGACTACCTGCAAGCAACTTAGGGCGACACCACAGCGCAACCAAAGACTGCTTTGTCATTTGCAGTCCCATCGCAACCATTAGCGTAATAATAACAATCTTTATCGCTATACCTATGAGCGATTTGAGGTCAATATCCAATAAATATCCTCTGAGAACGGTCGTGTCACCGACTCTTTTCCTCAAAACCTGTCAGGCTATTCCTGAGATCCAGCATACTTTGTTGACTGATCCGCACAGGACCCGTCTCGGGACGATCCAAATCAACAATCATTACAATGACCGCCGACACCAGAAACGACACGAGAATGATTATAAACCAACTTTGCTGCCCGACTATCCCAAACCCGTAGCCTACAACCACTAACGCCGCAATAGAGATAGCAGCAAGTATCCAGAGAATGGTATTCGGCACCCTGGCTCTGAACATAGCTACCCTTGTCGAGTATAGATCAATTGACTGGTTTAGCGACGCGAGAAATAGCGCTGTGACGGGAGTTGGTAATCGCCTCGCTGCACTGCTGGCCTCCCCCCACATCTCCTGCTGCAAAGTTTGTGTCTTCTTCATCATTTTGTTTAGTTCAGTTGGGTTGTCTATGACTGTGCCAATTTGCGACCGGAAGTTGATGTATTGGCGCAGCCTATGGGAAAGTTGGGTTCTGTAAGGTTCCGGAAGAGTTTGTGCGCGAAGAAATGTGGTACCCAGGGCATTGGCTTCGTCAATCACCAGAACTCTGCGTGAGTCATAGCGAGAAAACGCTGCGCTGAATGTAAACCCAAGCATCAGCGCCAATAGGCCAAATACAGAGGCTTGAATACCTCCAATTGGCGATTTATCAATTATTCGCCGACTGCTGAAGCGCCCGAGCAAGAAACCAAGAACAGCTGCCGCCATAAGAATGATAGTATTGACAACCAGCAGAAAATGGGCGCTTTGGCCATAAAACAAGTTTCCTTCCATAGCTCCCCCACGCAAAACGAGGACATAACAGCCTGATACTACTACCTTTAAGCTAACGGGATTAAACATCTTTGGGGGATGTAACGCTCGTGTGCAAAATGGCCGGTTGATCTACGTCTAAATCAACCGGCCATCTCTGGTCGGGGAGACAGGATTTGAACCTGCGACCCCCTGAACCCCATTCAGGTGCGCTACCAAACTGCGCTACTCCCCGACACTAACTGAAATAATATACTACTTCGGGGCCGTAAGTGTCAAGAGCAAAGTAAGAGCTCAGACTTGGTGCGAATCACATGTCATCCTGAACTCGATTCAGGATCTGTTAAGCTTAAGGCTTAGATTCCGAATCAAGTTCGGAATGACAAAACATCAAGAGTGAGCTCTTACAGAGCAAACAAGCAGCTTGATAGCGAATACCAAGCGCTATTTGGGCTTCTTCTGATGCGATTGCTGAGACTGCTGCGACTGATGGCTTTGCTGCTCCTGCTGAGTCATCTGACCGCCCTTAGAACCCACCATTTGCTCTTCTTCCGACTGCACTTCGACCTTCTTGACGTGCCGCTTCGCTTCCTCGGCCTTCGGCAGCGTTATCTCGATCACACCATGTTTGAAAGTGGCTTTCGCCTGGTCAGGTGTTACAGAAGCCGGCAGGCCAATCGATCTCTCGAAACTGCCGCAGCGGCGTTCCATTCGATAGAAACCCCCGGTCTTTTCCTCTTCCTCGCGCTTCATTTCTGCTTTAATGCAAATGTTGTTCTCAGTCGTGTAAATCTCGATGTTTTTCGGCTCAACACCCGGAACATCCAGTCGAAGCTTCACTTCATCATCGGTCTCCCATATATCGACCGGCGGCATCGTCCTCCGCATCATTTCAAACGGCGCAAACTCGCGCCTACGAAACATAGGCAGCTGGAATCCCGGCATATACCCTTCGAACATCCTGTCGAG
>JAPLCU010000179.1 GCA_026392045.1 Armatimonadota bacterium | reverse complement strand
GGGAAAAGGGTTTCCCGATACAACAAATGATGCTGTTAGATTCATTAGGAGTGGTATAGATGCCCAAAAGAACTGATATAAAGAAAATATTGATAATCGGCAGTGGGCCGGTGGTGATAGGACAGGCCGGAGAATACGATTACGCAGGCTCGCAGGCTTGTAAGGCTCTCAGGGAAGAAGGCTATGAGATCGCGCTGGTCAATTCGAACCCGGCGGCTATCATGACCGACCCTGATATGGCTGATCGAACATACATCGAGCCGCTCACGCTGGAGTCTCTTACGAAGATTATCGAAAAGGAACGGCCGGATGCCATTCTTTCGACGTTTGGCGGGCAGGTTGGCTTCAATTTGGGCACTTTCCTGGCGCGTGATGGAGTTCTCAAGCAATTCGGCGTTGAGATGATCGGCGCAGATGAGCGAGTAATTGCAAAGGCTGAAGATCGCATGGTTTTCAAAGAAACTATGCAGAGCATCGGCATACCTGTTCCGCGCAGCGGCGTCGCCGGCTCATTTATTGAAGGCAAGCAGATTTTGAAAGAGCTGGGATTCCCTGTAGTGCTCAGACCGGCTTACACCATGGGTGGGGCTGGCGGCGCAGCAGTTTATAACGTGGAAGAATTCGAGCGGACGTTGGCGTTTGCGCTTGATACGAGCCCTGTCAGGCAAACTTTGATTGAAGAATCCGTGCTCGGTTGGAAAGAGATCGAGTTTGAAGTTATGCGCGATTGCGCCGGGAGCGTTGCTCTGATTGCAGCAATGGAGAACATCGACCCGATGGGCGTTCACGCGGGCGATTCTACCATAGTCTCGCCTGTTCAGACCCTTGATTCTGCCAAAATAAATCAGTTGGCGGACCTTGCGAAAAAAGTCATCACCGCTGTAGGCATCTGTGGCGGAACCAGCGTCAAGTTTGGGGTCAATCCGGAAAATGGCGATGTGGTGATCACGGAAATTAACCCGAGGGTCAGCCGCAGTTCCGCTCTGGCATCAAAAGCGACCGGTTTCCCGATGGCTCGCGTGGCTGCCAAGCTTGCGGTCGGGATGACTTTTGACGAGATTGGCGTTGCGCGCAAGAGCCCGTTTATCTCCAAGAAAGACGCGGATTACTGCGTGGTTAAGGTCAGCAGGTTCGCGTTTAAGAAATTCCCGGGTGTTGATGAGACTCTTAACACTTCTATGAAATCGGTCGGTGAGGCTATGGCCATCGGCGGCGATTTTAAGGAAGCCTTGCAAAAATGTATAAGATCAATTGAGATAGGCCGCTATGGGCTTGGTTCGGACGGCAAGGACATTGCCCAAAAAGATCGGACGAATCTTGACCTGATTCGAACAAAGCTGATAATGCCCAACGTAAGCCGACTGTTTTTTGTTCGCTATGCCATCGAAAATGGGATGAGCACATCGGATATCAGCAGCCTGAGCAAGATTGACGCATGGTTTATCGATAATATTCGTGAACTGGTGGACTTTGAAAGCAAGCTTGTCGGCAAATCGCTGGTGAGCGTAAACGCTGAAACACTCCTGCAGGCGAAGAAGCTTGGCTATTCGGATATCCAGCTTGCCTATCTGCTCGAAACTACAGAGGACAAGGTTCGCCAGAGAAGGAAAACGCTTGGTGTGGAAACCTCATACCACCCCGCCGATGCCTTGCTTCGGAATCCTGATGCCGAAGCTGGCCTCTATTCATCATATCGTTCCGACGCTTCCATTCCGGACTCTCCACTCTCCACTCTCCACTCTCCACTAAAAAAGAAAGTTATCATCCTCGGCTCCGGCCCGAATCGCATCGGGCAGGGGATGGAGTTTGATTATAGCTGTGTTCACGCATCGGAAGCATTGCAGGAAGATGGATGCGAGAGCATTATTGTAAACTGTAATCCTGACGCCGTTTCAACAGACCCTGCAGTTTCCAACAAGGTCTATATTGAGCCCTTGACTCGTGAGGACGCGCTGGGCATTATCGAGAGCGAAAAGCCGATGGGCGTGATTATCAGCCTTGGAGGTCAGACGCCTTTGGACCTTGGCTTGCCGCTCAAGAAAGCGGGGGTTAACATTCTCGGCACATCGCCTGAGAACATCAATCGGGCCAGAGATCACAAGCTTCTCGCCAAGCTGATTGAAAAGCTGGGTCTTCGCCAAACAGATAACGATTTTGCCGCATCCGTTACCGAAGCTCAAGAAAAGGCTGCACGAATCGGCTATCCGGCGCTTGTGAAGACAAACATTGCGGATGCTCGCCCTGTGGAGATTGTCTACGATGACGAAGACCTTATCGAATCAGTTGAGCGGGCTCTTGAAACCGCTCATACCGTGATTATCGAAGGCTTCATAGAGGACGCGGTTGGGGCGGATGTGGACGCTATCTCAGATGGTGAGACAACTCTGGTGTGCGGGGTGATGGAGCGTATAGAGCATGCTGGCGTGCATTCAGGCGACAGCGCATGCTCATTGCCGCCTCACAGCCTTTCTGATGAAATCGTGAATGAGATCAAACGCCAGACTTGCCTTCTTGCCAAAGAACTCGAGGTTCGCGGCCTCATGAACGTGCAATATGCGATCAAAGACGATCAGGTCTATATACTCGAAGTAAACCCATTCGCCTCCCGGACAATCCCATTCGTCAGCAAGGCGACGGGCGTTGCATGGGCTAAGATAGCTGCCAAAATTATGTTGGGGCAGTCGCTTGCTGCGCAGGGAATCGCTCAGGAGATCGTCCCCGGGCATGTTTGCGTGAAGGAAGCCGTGTTCCCGTTCGCGAGGTTCTCCGGCGTTGATGTTGTGCTTGGCCCTGAGATGAAATCCACGGGCGAAGTTATGGGCATCAACAATAGCTTCGGCCACGCCTACATCAAGGCGCAAGTTGCTGCTGAACAGAATCTCAACAAAGGCGGAACTGTGTTCCTGAGCGTTGCAGGCAGAAACAAAGAAGACATCTGCGAGATAGCCCAGGGGCTGGTCGATATTGGCTTCAGCATAGTTGCCACAAGCGGCACCGCTAACACGCTAAAAGAGGCCGGAATCAGTGTGAAAGTCATCTCGAAAATCGGCGAAGGACGCCCAGATGCCATCGACCTTATCAAAAACGGAGAAATTTCACTGATCATAAACACACCAAGCGGCAAGAAACCGCGCAAACACGAGATCACCATCCGCAGCGCGGTAGTTGCCAGCGGAATCCCGATCATAACCACAATCCCAGGCGCAAAGGCCACGCTGCACGGTATGAAGGTCGTTCGCGATCATGGCACGACTGTACGGAGTTTGCAAGAGTATAATATGTCAAAATAGACAGCGCCAAAGAAGTTTCAACTCCAAGGAGGAATCCATTGATAAATATCAGAGCGCATTTGACACTATCTGCTGCCGTTCTAGCTGTTTTTGCCGCGAGTATGCTTAGCGGATGCAGCGCAATTGGAGAGTCGGGTGTCAGGAATACGGGAACGGTCAATACATTTTCTTTAGGGAATATAAAGTCAAAAACGTTTGCAAAATCGCCATCCGCAGAGGAATTGTATAATGCTGTCTTAGCCCTTTACGAATCATTTGACACTGTAGCCGCCACTTATAGCTATAAGAGTGTGGAAGTCAACAAATACTCAGTAACAGAGGATGGAAAGGCTGTTGATTTACAGCCGACTGTTCGTAGCCTGCAAGGTGAGTATAGATACGCCAAACCCCACAAAGAGTTGACGGTGCATAACATGTCTGGCAAACTGGAGCTAATTGTCGTGCACAATGGGACGCGGTGGTTGGTCAGCGGGCCTGAGGGAACTGTGTGGAACGGCGGCAATAATGCCCCTTTACCCAAAAGTAGCGTCATTCTCACGGAGTTCCGTGTGGTCGATAGTGAGCTATCTTGGTCTAAACCGAAGATGCATCGGCTTCCAGATACGAATATCAAGGGAACCCAGGTATATGTATTGCAACTAAATCGGACGCGCACACTCCATTCCGGTGGAAAGCAATCGATTGTTGTCAAGCTATACCTGGGTAAGGCGGATCTCCTTCCAAGGAAAATGGTTGTCACAAGCCGCAGCCCACGTGCCCTGGAACTGGGGCTGCCGGGCGACATAGAAACGTGGGATTACAATGGCTTTGAAGTAGGCGTCAAGATATCTGATAATCTCTTCTCGACTACTCCACCTAAAACTGGTAAGAAGTTGGGTAGTTAGTGGTTCAATGTAGCTAAATAGACCTTTAACAGGAGGTAGAACATGACGGATAAACCGATCCTTATACTCGCTGTTATTATCATTGCTTGCGCATTCCAAGGGTGTGCAGGTAAGCCTAAACAAGAGGCTAAGAAAGCAGAACCAGCTTTGTTTAAGTCTGATCTTACTGATTCGTACTATTATCCGAATATTCCGGCGAAGCTTGATGTGCTAAGAATACCGACCACAGTTCTGCTTTCGGCTGCCACTAAGGATGAAATCCAAAGGTGGGCTGAAAATGAACACGCTGAGATTTACGAACACAATTTGGGCACGGTCATAGTATCACAGAATATCGGGTCCGGAATAAGTATTTTAAGGTTCTATGTTTATGTGGACCAGCCAATCAGCAAGAAAGATGCAAAGCCGTGGAAACTGGTATACGTTGGCCCGCTATCAGGAATCGATGACATCGATATCAGCATAATTGCCGCAGAAGGCAGAATCAGGGTAATGCAGGAACCTTCATCTCCAAAGCATCCCGTTTCAATCAAAGGAGTATAAAATGGTAACGAAAATCAGAACGCTCGCGATGGTTGTGTTTGTTGTAGTTGCAGCAAGCCTCATGGTGATGCCGGTAAACGCTGGCACGTCGTGGAACAGTCTCAAGGCTGGTAACCCTGTTTTGCCGGGGTATTTTGCCGACCCGTGCTGCCGAAAATTCGGCGACACATATTATCTTTACGTCACCCCGGACGGCTGGGACGTAGGCAAAGGGCCTTATGCGATATGGACAAGCAAAGATTTCGTAAACTGGACCGCGCATAAGTCTTTGGGTGTAAAACCCAACACAGTGTGGCCGGCTACTGATTTAAAGTGGGCGCCTTCTGTTGTAGAATACAAGGGCAAGTATTATATGTATACTCAGACGCCGTGCATGGTGTGGGGCGCTGTTGGCGATACGCCGCTTGGCCCGTGGAAGAGCCTGTCTGAAGAAGGCAAACCAATGATCCCGGATGCGACCCCCAAAGGCACTATCGTACTCGACGGCGAGTGTTTCATAGACACCGATGGCCAGATATATATTTGGTATGGCTGCTGGTGGACTCCCACATTGGCGAGAATGAAGACCGATATGTGCACCATAGCTGGCGATCCCATTCAGTATTTCAAAAAGGGAGATAACCAGACCCCCAAGGGCACCATCCAGGGCTGTATGGAAGCTCCTTACGTGTTCAAGCGCAATGGCACATATTACCTGATGTATTCCGATTTCTTCTGCAATAATTCCACATATTGTGTGGAGTATAGCACATCTACTTCCCCAGACGGGCCATTTACTTACGGCAAAAACAACCCGATTCTCTCGACCAACGCTGATGATACGGTCGATGGTCCCGGCCACCATACTATGTTGGAGGATGGCGGCAAAGTCTACATAATCTATCATAGGCATGATAATCCTCATGCTGCTGATGGCGCTCATAGGCAAACCGCTATAGATGAGCTTCATTTCAACGCCGACGGGTCTATCGAAAAAGTAGTTCCGACCCACAGCGCGGTGGGGTATCTTGCCCCTTCGACCAAGCGTGACACGAACCTTGCGCTTGGCAAAACCGCGACCGCGTCGAGTTTTGCCGGTCCGGATTTCAAACCTGCTTACGCGGCGGATGAGAACAATGGCACGCTCTGGTCAGCGAGCGAGTATAAGTTCCCGCAGTGGTTCCAAATCGACCTCGGCAAGAGCGAAAAAGTTGCCAGAGTTGAAACTGAGTTCCAGTTCGCGCAGGTTGGTTACTCCTATATCATCGAGTCTTCTGATGACGGCAAAACCTGGAAAACATTTGCAGACAGGCGCGAGAATAAAGACTGGGGCCCGATGATCGACAAGGGCAGCGTCACCGCGAGATACTTCAAGATATCTATTCTTGGCGATGATACTCCCAGTAGGCCGTCTCCTGAAATTGCTATTTGGAACATGAAAATCTATGACGGCATAGACAAGCCCAATCAAGCCCCTAAGGTCGATGCTGGGCCGGATGTCAAAGGCGCTATCAACTTCGCCACGCGCATTGTCGATGGCGTCGTCAATGATGATGGCCTGCCAAACGGCCCTGTGAGCGTAAAATGGACTAAAGTCAGCGGCCCCGGCAGTGTGGTTTTCGAGCACCCCGACAGAGTTTACTCGAATGTGACCTTCGGCGGCGCGGGCAAGTATGTTCTTCAGCTTGAAGCCAACGACGGCAAGCTCAAGGGCGTTGATACTGTTACATTCGATATTCTTCCGCCGGGCGATCAGCTTATCTGGTATAAATTCGATGAAGAGGGCGGTACCGTAGCTGCCGATTCTTCAATCAACGGCCAGTTTGGCGTAGCAAACGTGGGAATCGCCAGATGTCTGGGTATGTATGGCGGCGCGCTCAATATGAGCGGCAATGATTCCGTGACCGTCCCCAGCCTCGGCGAGCAAACCAGCCTGACAATCGCAGCGTGGGTTAATCCACACACTTTGAATGCCGACCAGAACAGCATTATCTGCAGCAATGGGGAGAACGGCGTTCTTCAGGCGACAATTGCAAGAAGCGGCGAGATTCACCTGGCAATAAGCGGCAAACAGGTTGCTTCATCAGACTTTAAGTTCACCAAAGACACTCTTGGCTGGTGGAAGCATATAGCCATTTCTTACGATGGCTCGGCAAAAAGCGTTTCGTTCTTTGTTGATGGCAAGCTCGATTCCACTCGCACTCTGGCTGAAGCCGCCAAGCTGGACCTTTCGTCCGGCCTGAAAATCGGCGGCGCTGCTGCAGGCGTTCGGGGTCTTGACGGCGAAATGGACGATTTTCGCCTATATGCAAAGGCGCTCACTGCTAATGAGATAGCTGAAATGTCTACACCTGCCAAGTTCCCAAGCATAAGTGATGTAAAGAAGCTAAAGGCGGGTACGGCGGTCACGCTGATGGGGAAAGTGGTTACTTATGCACCCATGGACCCGATGACTTTCGAGCGCACGAGCCAGATTTTCTATATTTCTGAGCGTGATGGCTCTGCCGGAATATTGGTTAATGACGGCAACGCGGGCCAGGATAAAGTCAAACCGGACACGTGCATCAGCTTGACCGGCGCTGTGATGCGCGGCGATGAGGGTCAGGTAGGTATCTCGCTGACCTCGGCTCCAAGTCTTGGCGCTCCATATACTGCCAAGATTTCGGATATTCGTGAAGCAAATGCGCTTATCAAGATAAA
>JAPLCU010000033.1 GCA_026392045.1 Armatimonadota bacterium | reverse complement strand
TTATCTTTATAACCTCTTTCTGCATGGGGACATTTTCCCTTTGCAGTTAACAGGGGTCAAATTCGCTTTGCATAGACACTTTCGACTGTCGACTGTTGACTTCTCCCCAAACCCCAACGTATAATTGCGATATAAAGTTGCGGTAGTTGCCGCCCCCAGTCCCGGGGAAATCAATCAATTAGCTGCTTCGGCAAAATGGGGACAAGCCCGAGGCAAACTTGGAGGCGCCTCTAAATGGCACAGGTTATATTAAAAAACCTCGTAAAGCAATTCAAAAACGTCACCGCCGTCAATGACATGAACCTCGAAATCAAAGATAAAGAGTTTTTGGTCTTGGTGGGCCCGTCCGGGTGCGGAAAGACAACCGCGCTTCGAATGGTCGCTGGTCTTGAGGAAGTGACTAGCGGCGAGATTTACATCGGCGACCGGCTGGTGAATGAAGTTTCCGCCAAAGATCGCGATATAGCGATGGTCTTTCAGAATTATGCTCTTTATCCGCATATGAGCGTTTACGATAACATGGCTTTCGGTCTCAAGCTGAAGCGGCTCCCCAGGCAAGATATTCAGAAGAGGGTAAACGAAGCCGCTGCTCTTCTGGGGCTTTCGGAACTGCTCAATAGAAAGCCAAAACAGCTTTCGGGCGGTCAGAGGCAGCGTGTTGCATTGGGCAGAGCAATTGTGCGCGAGCCCGTGGTTTTCCTGATGGACGAACCTCTTTCAAATCTGGATGCCAAGCTGCGCGTGCAGACGAGATCCGAGATCATCAAGCTCCACAGAAGGCTGGGAATCACCACGATCTACGTCACTCATGATCAGGTCGAGGCTATGACCATGGGCGATAGAATAGTCGTCATGAACGAAGGCGAGGTTCAGCAAGTCGATACTCCGCTGGGCCTGTATAACCACCCGGTGAATAAGTTTGTTGCGGGCTTCATAGGCACGCCATCCATGAACTTCATGCCGGCTACTCTCTTGAAGAACGGCGACGGCTTCACCATAGACTGCGGAACGTTTAGCGTGAAGGCTCCTGTCCAAAAAGACGGAACTCTCGCTGATTATATCGGGAAAGAAGTCGAATTTGGTGTCAGGCCGGAAGATATATTCGACAAAAACCTCACCAATATACTCCAGGCGACTCCCGATAACACCGCCAAAGCCAGCGTGGACGTAATCGAACCCATGGGGCATATTGTAACCGTGTATTTGAGTGCGGGCGGAAACGATATAGTAGCCAGCATAGACGCCGAGACAAAAATTAAAGAAGAAACCGAGGTCGAACTGGTCTTCGATATGGTCAAAACGCATTTGTTTGATAAGGTGAGCGGCAAGGCGATTTATTAGGGGATGGGGGATGGGGGATGGGTGTTGGTTGATGGAGGTTCGGGCGGAATCTCTGATCCTGGATGTTCGGGCGGAATCTCTGATCCGCCCGCAGCCTGTCATTCCCGCGAAGGCGGGAATCCATAAGCTGTTGGTTTCCGTTGCTTCGGATGCATGTAACCGAAGCCGCGACCGCAGGTCGCGAGTCCCTTCCCCAGCCCCCAGCCCCCAACCCCCAAAAAACCTTGACCATCAGCCCCATGAGGTTTAGAATTGATATAGTGGCGGCAGTTGTTGTCGCCAGAAGTTCTAAGCGAGGGCAATTTTGATAGCTATAATAGATTATAATGCGGGGAATTTGACCAGCGTTCGGCTTGCGCTGGAATATATTGGGGTTGAATGTGAGATCACTCGCGATCCGGCTAAGATTGCGGCGGCTGAGCGGGTGATTTTCCCCGGCGTTGGCGCGGCTGAGGCTGCTATGGCGAATCTTAAAGAGTTTGGCCTGTTGGAGCCGATCAGAGAAACTGTCGCGAGCGGCAAGCCTTTTATGGGGATTTGCCTGGGCTCTCAGATAATTTTGGAACACTCTGAGGAGGGTGACGTGGCGTGCATCGGCCTTATCCCCGGCACCGTTAAGCGATTTGTGCCTATAGACTATCTGTGCAAAATACCGCAGATGGGCTGGAATACGGTCGAAATCAAGAACCAGCACCCGATTTTTGATGGCATCGAAGACTCCACCGAGTTTTATTTTGTCCACAGCTATTACTGCGCGCCCTCGCAAGAGAGCCACATAATCGGCGAAACTGATTACGCCGGTGTGCGGTTTGCTTCGGCTGTCGGGTTCAAAAATCTCATCGCCACGCAGTTCCACCCGGAGCGCTCTGGCCGGATTGGTTTGAAAATGCTCGAGAATTTCAGCAGGTGGGACGGCAAATGCTAAGTAAGAGAATTATCCCGTGTTTGGATGTTAGAAATAAAAAAGTGACCAAGGGGGTCAAGTTTCAGAATAATGTTGAGCTTGGCGACCCCGTTGAGATGGCGGTTGCGTATTCAGACGGCGGCTGCGATGAGCTCGTTTTTTATGATATAACAGCCTCTGCCGAGGGCAGGCCGATAGACATAGAAATGGTCAAGGAAGTTGCGCGGGTGATACGCATTCCGTTTTCGGTCGGCGGCGGCATAGAGACCCTTGCGGACATGCATCGGGTGCTGTTGGCAGGCGCGGAAAAGGTCTCTGTGAACTCGCTGGCGGTGAATAACCCCACAATAATCTCAGAGGGCGCGAGGGCTTTCGGCTCTCAGTGCATAGTGCTTGGAATGGACCCCGTCCGCACCGGTGACCCGCTATTTCCCAGCGGGTATGAGATCACCATACGCGGCTTTCGTGAGCGCACCGGCCTGGACGCCCTGGAATGGGCCTTGCAGGCAGAGGAACTCGGCGTAGGCGAGATCGTAGTCAACTCGGTGGACGCCGACGGCACCCGCAGCGGTTTTGAGATAGATCTCACAAACATGATCGCCTGCAGCGTTGGCATACCAGTAATCGCATCAGGAGGCGCAGGAACCCCCAAACACCTTATAGAAGTCTTCACCAGAGGCCAAGCCGACGCAGCTATTATCGCAAGTATGATTCATACTGGCGAATATACTATTCGGCAGATTAAAGATGAGCTTGTGAGCGCTGGAGTGCCTATTAGGAAGAAGTGGTAGGAAGGGACAGCGGAAAGCTGAAAGTGGAAAGCGGAAAGCTCCGGAAGGGAGCTGATGGTGGGAAATCGAGATCGTCGGGGAAACCTCGTGAGATCGTCGGGGAAATCTGTTCCCCGATGCACGTTTTTCCCGATTAAATCGGGACAACTTACCTACCAAGGCTCTACCAGCGGAATGGATTTCCGCAATACCTGCGCCCTGGAACAGATTTCCAGGGCGATCATATATATACCACCAGGGCGATCAGAGATATAATTAAGGAGATTTAGCACGCAATGAAAAAAATCATTAACCCGATATTACCGGGTTTTAATCCGGACCCGAGCATTTGCAGAGTTGGGGATGATTATTACATCGCAACTTCCACTTTTGAATGGTTCCCCGGAGTGCAGGTTCATCATTCTAAAGATTTGATTCATTGGAAGCTGGTCGCGCACCCCTTAGATAGGCGCAGCCAGTTGGATATGAACGGCTGCGCGAGCTCGTGCGGGATTTGGGCGCCGTGTCTGAGCTATGCGGAGGGTCAGTTTTGGCTGATATACACCAATATGAGATCGGTTACCGGGCCGTGGCTGAGCACTCCGAATTATCTTGTGACCGCGCCGTCGATAGAGGGCCCGTGGAGCGAGCCTGTTTATATGAATGCGTCGGGCTTTGATCCGTCGCTTTTCCACGATGACGATGGCCGCAAGTGGTTTGTAAACATGCTTTTCGATGGCAGCGGTAGGCGGCATTGCTTTGCGGGGATTGTGCTTCAGGAATACGACCACGCGCAGAAGAAACTTGTGGGGCCGATCAAGAATATTTGGGGTGGGACTCCTTTGAAGGTCACCGAGGGGCCGCACCTCTATAAGCGCGAGGGTTGGTATTATCTGATGTGCGCTGAGGGTGGCACCGATTGGACGCACGCCGAAAGTATCGCGCGTTCGCGTAATATCGCTGGGCCGTATGAATCGAATCCCGCAAACCCGATTTTGACCTCGTATAACAAGACGCATCTGCCGCTGCATCGCGCCGGGCATGCTTCGCTGGTGGAGACCCAAACCGGCGAGTGGTATATGCCGCATTTGTGCGGGCGGCCGGTTGAGAACCCAGGCGCAAGCCGGTCGCTGCCGTTTTATGATCGCAATAAATGTATAATGGGTCGCGAGACCGCCATTCAGAAGATTGTGTGGGGTGATGACGGCTGGCCGAGGCTTGCTTGGGGAGGAAATGACCCTCGTTTGGAAGTGGATGCGCCGAACCTGCCCGAGCGCCCGTGGCCTGCAGAGCCGATTCGAGAGGATTTCGACGGCCCCGCATGGAGCATTCATTTCCAGACCCTGCGAGAGCCTGCAGATGAAAGCTGGATATCACTTACTGAGAGGCCGGGCTGGCTAAGGCTTCGCGGGCGACACTGGCTCTCATCATTCTTTGATCAAAGCCTGCTCGTGCGCCGGGTTCAGGCGTTTGACTGCCGAGCCACCACCTGCATGGAGTTTGAGCCGACCAATATTCAGCAGATGGCGGGGCTGGTCGCCTATTATAATTACAGCGATTTCTTATATCTGAGGGGCACGGCAAATGACGACGGAAAGAAGTCGTTGGGCATAATCGTGAGTGATCAGAAGAGATATCGTGAGCTTTCTGAATATGATGTGCCGGTGGATGGAATCAAGCGAATCTATCTAAGGGCGCAAATCAACGCGCCTTGGCTGCAGTTTAGCTGGTCGAAAGATGGGGGGAATTGGACTGATATCGGCCCGAAGATGAACTGCACAAACCTTTCGGACGAAATTTCCGGCACCGGCTCACGCTTCACGGGCGCTTTCCTTGGAATATGCTGCCAGGACATGAGCGGGCAGTTTATTGAGGCAGATTTCGATTGGTTTGAGTATGGGGAAGTGGAAAGCTGAGAGCGGAAAGCGGAAAGCCCGGAAGGGAATGGCTCTAGATGTTGAGGGGTCTCTGGCCCCTCAACAAAAGATGATTTTGCACTTTTGCGATTAAATAATAATCATATCTTGAATGGAGAAAACGAATGATACCTGAAAAGTTTAGACCGTTACCACTTAGCGATGTCAAGTTGCTCGACAGTGTGTTCAGCAAGCGGCAGGCCCTGAACCGCAATTATATGCTTGGTTTGAAGAACGAAAACCTCCTTCAGAACCATTACAATGAGGCGGGGTTGTGGATACCTCGCAAGGCCCCCGAGGGGTGCCATGGCGGTTGGGAGTTCCCCACTTGCCAGCTTCGCGGGCATTTCCTGGGGCATTGGCTTTGGGGGGCTGCAAGGACCGTCGCGATCACCGGCGATGCGGAAATGAAAGCCAAGGCGGATTTCATTGTTTCAGAGATAGCCAGATGCCAGAAAGAGAACGGCGGCGAGTGGGCCGGGCCTTTCCCGATTAAGTACCTCGAATGGATATCAAGGGGCAAAGATGTTTGGGCGCCGCAGTATACGCTGCATAAGAACGTCATGGGCCTGGTCGAAATGTATAAGCAGACGGGCAGCCAGGAAGCGTTGGAAGTTATAACGAAGTGGGCGAAGTGGTTCCATAGATGGTCGATGCAGTTTACCAACGAGCAATGGGCCAAGATCATGCGCTTCGAAACCGGCGGCATGCAGGAGGCTTGGGCTGATCTTTACGCTGAGACCGGCGACCCAGAGCACCTGGAACTCGCTCGCCGTTATGAGCAGAGCAAGCTTTGGGAAGACCTTCTGGCGGGTAAAGACGCTCTCAGCAACCGTCACACAAACTCGACCGTCCCCGAAATGATGGGCGCAGCCAGAATGTATGAGATCACCGGCGAGAAGCGTTATCGTGATGTATTAGAGGCTTTCTGGAAGTGTGCGGTTACAGATAGAGGCTATTTCGTTACCGGCGGGCAGTCCAGCGGAGAGATGTATACGCTGCCTTATGAGCTTTCTCCGAGATTCGGAGAGAACACCCAGGAACATTGCACCGTCTATAACATGATGCGCGTGGCGGATTATTTGCTGCGTTGGACCGGCGATGTGGTTTATTCGGATTACATCGAGCGCAACATGCACAACGGCATCCTGGCGCAGCAGAACCCCGATACCGGTATGGTTGCCTATTATCTGCCGATGAGGCCAGGCTCGGTGAAGGAGTGGGGCCATCCGACCGATCACTTCTGGTGCTGCCATGGCACGCTCGTCCAGGCGCATCCGATTCATGCCACTTATGCATTTTATGAGGATGACGAGGGCATAGCGCTCTCGCAGTTTATTCCTACCGAAGCTTCGTGGAAATGGAACGATGTGCAGGTGTTGGTTACTCAAACCATTGATGCGCAGAAGAAAGCGCCCAGGCGTCCGAAGATCAATGCGTATGAGATCGCCGTCGAGCCGCAGAAGCCTGTTGAGTTCGCTTTGAAGGTTAGACTGCCATGGTGGCTTTCGGGCGAAGCTAATGTTACGGTTAATGGCGAGCCTATTAAGATAAAGAGCGAGCCATCGAGCTACATATCAATCAAGCGAACGTGGAACAGCGGCGACAAGATACACATCGATATGCCCAAGGCGCTTGTTGCGGTTCCATTGCCTGATGATCAGGACATGGTTGCGTTTATGGACGGCCCGATTGTCCTTGCGGGACTTTGCGATGAAGAGCGAATGCTGGTCGGCGACAAAGGAAACCCGCATTCGATGCTCGTGCCGGATTGCGAATGGGAATGGGGCCAGTGGCTCACTGCTTATCGCACAAGGTTGCAGGAGCGCGGTATGAGATTCATACCCATCAATGAAGTTCGCAAGGAGCGCTACACCCTCTACTTCCCGGTGAAGAAAGGGTAGAAAGTAATTCTTGATATGCTTCGGGACAGTTTTTCGTCCCGAAGCGCTCTTGCAGAATAAAACGATTGTCGATGGAGATATTCATGAGATCACAAACATATCGCTCGTTGGGAGTTTTCTCCGCGTGGATCATTATTGCCGCGCTGGTTGCTCTCGCGGGCTGCGGGGGCGGAGGACAGGCGTCATCGATCGCGCCGGTTATCAACGATAAGCTTTTCACTCCCAACTATATATCTTCCTTAGATAACCTGCTTCATTGGAATCATCTGCCGATGAAAGTGAGCTTTGAAACGCCTACCAATATGGCGGAGCTAGGTTGGTCTTCAAGCATTTTCACCAACGCTGCCGACGAATGGAATCAGCCTGGAAAGCGGGCTTTGGTGAGCGTTGTCCCTTATGGCGAGCCAGCGGATGCTGTGGTAAAATTTGTAAACAGGTCTGTGTTTACTGGAGGTACCAACGCGACCGGTATAGCGCACATATCATACTATGAAAACAGTTTGTTAATAACAGCCGCCAATATTGAGGTTTGTAAAGATGATCCTTTTCGTGGAACTCTCAGCGCCAATGATGTTCAGTTCACAATTGCGCATGAGATTGGTCATGCGCTTGGAATACATGGGCACAGCGAAAATACATCTGATCTAATGTTTAATACCTTCGATAGCGGTAAGCAATATAGCCCAACGTTGAGAGATTTCAATACTATTATGAGCGCATATCCTACTTATTTTAGCAGCAGTCTTCAATCGGTTAAAGCTGCTCCAATAAGTGAGGCGCAAGGACCCATTCGAACAATAAGCATAGAATAGCGATCTTCTGACGTTTTGCTGGCGCCATGCTTGCTCATATTTCAACTTTATTTGCAATATTGCCAGCTATAAGAAGGATATCACGATGCATATATCGAAACAATTGATAACCGGCGGAAATTACCGCTTAAAAAAGGAGCGAATATGTTGACGCGACGGAAGTATTTTTTTGTGATTTGCATTATGGCTGCGTTTATGGGTGGAACATCCATTGCTCAGCAACCAACTCCTGCCAATATTTGGCAGTTGGCCCCCTCTGATTCGGTTATGATTGCTGGGTTTGATGGGCGAGAGGATAACAGCAGCTTTCAGGCCATCTTGAAAGCTGAGACCCCGGAAGCCCGGGACTTGCGATTGAAGCAGAAAATGGCGATGCGCAAGGCGGTTGAGAATTTTTACACGTTGTTCGGCATTTCGCTGGATTTTGCCAAGGATATAGATTCCTGGGAAAGTCAGCAGTGGGCTTTTGTGGTTCTTCCGGATGGCAAAGATTACACGCCAGTATTGCTGATGGCAAGCCATGACGCTGCCGCTGCAAATGCGGCTCTGCAGAAGATGTTGGAGCCCTGGCAGAGAATTGGGGAAATTTCTCCGCAGGACGATTCGGATTTCTCGATCACCGCGTTCAAGACCTCTGATAAGAGCGTAGAGATATATGCATCGGTGACTGGCTCGGTGATGGCTTTTTCGCCGTCGAAAGCCGCGCTCAAGCAGGCTCTGCAGGGCGGTGGATTCGCCGCTGATTCGGCTGGAGATAAAGCTCTGAAGGCTTTGTCCGGCTCTATGTTTTACGCTTATGCAGATGCCAAGCTGCTTAAGCTGATGGGCGTAAAAGAGAGTGATGTTCCTGTCAGCGGCGTGGGAATTGGGGTGTCTGTGATCGATACAGGCGCAAAGCTGCGCATGCTCGGCTATCTGACCGACGAAGGCGCTGCGATGGCAAAGCAGATGCTTCCGCCAAAATCTTCGGCTCTGGTTGTCAATCCGGGCATTCCTGATCCGTCATTGATAGCGGTATCTTTGCCGGATCTCAGCGGCCTGGGAGCAATGTTCAATATGCCAGGGGTAGAGGCAAATCCAATAACGGATGTACTCACTGCAATTGGCGGTACGCAGTTATCGGCTTCGATTACCGCCGCGCTTCCCATGCCCGCAGGAGTTATAACTGCTATGGCTGCCTCTGAACAAGAGGCAACTGCAAAGCTGGAAAAGATAAGCGCTGGCTTAAAGACGAGCCAGTTTAATATGAAGCCGAATGTAATGTTGGCTGGAATCCAGACCACCTCGGTTGTCATTCCTGACGGTCCCACTATGTATCTGACCCAGATAGGGCAATATGTTGTGTTAGCCAGTGACGCTCAATCTCTATCGAGCGCCGCCAAGGCTATCAAAGGCGAGAAGATGGGCATGGCTCAAAGCGATACCTATAAAGAAACTATGGCTGCGCTTGGCGATAGCAATCTTATGACAATGTATGTGAACTTCGCACCCATTCAGGGCCTCGGATATTTGATTGATGGCTTGGGATTTGGGCAGGTGGTTCCGCTGTATGGCAGCCTTGCGAAGAGCATTCAGGAAATGAAAGCTATGGGCATCGGCATTGGCTTTGATGGCGAAGCAATAAACGCCACCATGTTCCTTCGAGCTAAACCGGGGATTGGGGCCGGGATGGCCGCCGCCGTGTCAGGCATAGCAATCGGCTCGGCTGTGATGTTCCCGGTTTACGCCAGGGCACGCGGCGCGGCGCGGCAATCTACTTGTCAGAATTATCTGCGTGAGCTTGCAATCGCTGCGATGATTTATGCGCAGGATTGGGATGGCAAGCTGCCATCTAGCGCCAATTGGAAAACTCAGTTAAATAATTATTTGAAATGGCCGAAAGCTGAGTATAAATGCACGAATGATGCCATTTATGCATTCAACAAAAACCTCGGCGGATTGAATATCAAGAAGATTCAGAACCCGTCGGATATTGTTCTGTTCTTCGAGGCGAATCCTGGCCTGCCAAATGCAACAGGCAGCAGGGCAAACGCTATACTGCCGCACGATGGTCGAGGGTGTTTCGTGTATCTGGACGGGCATGTGATATCACTCTCAGAAGTTCCAAGCCAGTCCCACTGGGTGCCAAAATACACCGCGCCCAAACCGGTCAAGAAGGTTCCGGTGCCCCGTAAGCATCGCTAATTGAATCGAATTGGGCGGCGATCATAAGTCGCCGCCCAATTTCTATAAAGGAGGATATTTATGAATAATATGCCTAATATGCCAAATATGCCTGCTGTGCCTAACCAAGGCGCGGTGATGTCATTTATGCTAATATGGATATTGCTTGGAATAGTCATTTTTGGCTTTTGGCTCTGGATGTTGATTGATTGCATCACCAAAGAACCAAGCGAAGGCAACGAGAAAATCATCTGGATTCTCGTGATCGTATTACTGCACGGCTTGGGCGCGTTGATATATTTGCTTGCCAGAAGACCCACTCGAATACAGACGCATGGGCGTTGAAAATGGGCGGCCTCGCTCCACGCAGGCCGCCATTCCCCAATTCATAATTCATAACTCGCGAAGCGCCCTCCCTTCCCCAATTCATAATTCATAACTCAAAACTCATAACTCGCGAAGCGCCCTCCCTTCCCGAATTCATAATTCATAATTCATAACTCGCGAAGCGCCCTCCCTTCCCCAATTCATAATTCATAATTCATAATTCATAACTCGCGAAGCGCCCTCCCTTCCCCAACTCATAACTCATAACTCATAACTCAAAACTCGCGAAGCGCTCGACTACCACCCCCCTAAAATGCTACAATCATGTAGCAATAAACGAGATACACGAGGTGCAAATATAATGGCTGAAGGCGTTACCCCGCAGAATGAGGATTATAGCCGCTGGTATACGGATGTTGTCCAGATGGCGGATATGGCAGATTATGCCCCCGTGCGCGGCTGTATGGTTATCAAACCTTATGGTTACGCGCTGTGGGAAAATATCCACGATGCGCTGGACCGTCGATTCAAAGACACCGGGCATGTGAATGCATATTTCCCGCTTTTTATCCCCATGAGCTTTTTTGAGAAAGAAGCCGAGCATGTAGAGGGGTTCTCCCCTGAGCTTGCGGTGGTAACTGTTGGCGGCGGCGAAAAGCTGGAGGAGCCGCTTGCGATACGCCCGACCTCCGAAACCATCATCGGCCACATGTATTCGCAGTGGATTAAGAGCTACCGCGATTTGCCCGTGCTGATCAACCAGTGGGCGAATGTCGTGAGGTGGGAAATGCGCACCAGGCTATTTCTTAGGACAACAGAATTCCTCTGGCAGGAAGGCCACACTGCGCATGCGACCTCTGAGGAAGCCGTTGAAGAGACGCTGCGCATGCTGGATGTTTACACCGATTTCGCCATGAACGAGGCCGCGATTCCAGTTATCCCCGGCAGAAAGAGCGACTCTGAAAAGTTCGCCGGCGCAATTAACAGCTATACAATCGAGGCTATGATGGGCGATAAACGGGCGCTGCAGTCCGGCACAACACATTATATGGGCCAGAACTTCGCCAAGGCTTTCGATATTCAATATCTCGATCAGAATAACGAACTTCAGAACTGCTGGACAACCTCTTGGGGCCTCAGCACCCGTATGATCGGCGCGATTATTATGGCTCATGGCGATGATAAGGGCCTGGTGCTCCCGCCAAGGCTCGCGCCTATTCAGGTGGTGATTGTGCCTATTTACAAGAACGATGAAGAGCGCGTGCCGGTTATGGAAGCTGCTGACAGTAGATTCCAGCAGCTCAAGGCCGCTGGCATTCGCGTTAAACTTGATGATCGCACGGAATGCACCCCTGGCTTCAAGTTTAATGACTGGGAAATGCGCGGCGTGCCGATTCGTATGGAGGTCGGGCCGAAAGATGTCGCCAACCAGAGCGTGGTTCTTGCGCGCAGGGATATTCCGGGTAGAGACGGCAAAAGTTTCGTGAGCTGGGCAGACCTGGAAACTCAGATTTCTGAGCTTCTTGTGACCATCCAAAAGGCGATTTTCGATAAGGCGCTTGCCTTCCGAGAAGCTCACACATATAATGTTGAGACTATAGAAGAGCTCACGAAGGCAGTCGATGATGGTTTTGCGATGGCGTGGTGGTGCGGCAGCCGCGAATGCGAAGCGGCGATCAAGGCCGCAACAAAATCCACAAACCGCTGCATCCCAATGGACCAACCCGGCGGCTCCGGCAAGTGCATCCACTGCGGCGCGGAATCAACCGAAAAGGCGATTTTTGGTAAGGCATATTAGGGATAGGGAACAGGTTACAGGTAACAGAAGGGATACGCTTGTTTAGTTGTTTCTCTATGGAATCGGTTGTCAAGTATATACGTCCGATTCTGAAACAAATATTTTACTTACTCTTCTCCGGCAAGAAGGCGTTAACCAGCGAGCCGACGTCGCTGCCATAAGAAGCTGGCGGAGGCGAGCGGTCGG